>NZ_JBHUDE010000004.1:0-18502 GCF_042678205.1 Oceanobacillus luteolus | reverse complement strand
AATCACTATGTAGTGGAGGGTTATTTGGCATACGTAATTTTAGTATATCATGAGAGAATTAATTTTTTTAGAGAAAAATATTGACAACTATTAGCTGGTTTAGTTCAATATGAATTTATAGTCATGGAAGAATATCAGACAAATCGATAAATTCTAGTTCAGTTTCTGCTTCTGCTTTCGAACGATAAACGGTAATTTTCTCATAGGGTTCCATGTTGTCTTGCCATGTGCCTATATTACTTAGAAAATCTTCTACATTTCCAGAAATTATAAAGCACTCTAAATCCCTATTGATATAACAAATTGGGGCGTCACTTTCTGAATCACACTGCTGATAAACAATTCCGATGAATCCTCCTTTACTATCTTCTGCCACAATATCTACATGTGGAACTGTAAAAAACTCTAGATGCGGAATATCATCGTCAAAGATAATTTGAATATCATAATCGTTAGCGTATCTTTGATACTCCTCATTTCTATTATGAACACCCATTGAGTTAATGGTTGTTCCTGCTGATATAATCTCAGCATCTTCTAAATTAACAAATACGGCTCCAGAGAATGCTGTTCTATCTAGATAAATTTTTCGCATATAAACCCCCGTTTAATCTATTTTAAAGTAAATGCTCATTACTTTTGTGATTTCTTATTGAACTAACCTGCATTGTTAATACAATAATTTCTACAGAAAAAATGGTTAATTCTTCTTAGATTAACGCATCCGTTAGTGAAATTTCGATTAAGAAGCCATATAAAAACCTATTTGTATCCCTATAGGTATGGAAAGCCAAGTAATTATAAGTGAAATAACAAAATAAGGTATTAAATCCTTAAAAAACTGAATCCAAACGAAGATGGCACCAATCCCCCAGATAACAAGAATGATGAAAAACTCTGGTGCAACAAATGTTTCGTTTGTATAATTTTCAGCAATGGTTCCACCCGCAAAAAACAAAGATACCATGAGAGCAATAAAACCACTTATTAAAAGATTAACCAACGATATTATCTTTCGTTTACTCATGATTTTTTCCTTCCCCTCTCTTCTCAACTATCCACCCTTTTGACTCAACAAGCCAGTGGCCTTGTTATACTTTTAATGAAGAAGGATCGGTGTCTATTATTTGGTTTAGTTATTTAAATTATATTATTCTATTTCATACCTTAACGAGTCTTCCATCTGTTTCGTTCGTTGTAATAATTTTTCTCCAGTTTTTATATTCCGTACTTTGGCTGCATAATACATAATATGTTAAGTATGTATTTCTATTTATTGCACCTGATTTCCTGCAATCCTTCTTACATTAACCCGCCCTTTTAGTTCAGTAAGAAAGATCCTCCCAAGCAGCTCAACGATCTTCAAGTAAAGCACCCTTTAGCACAATAAGAGTAAAGTCGAGGTCTCCTTTTATAAGAAGACTTCATTAATTTATATCGCTTTAGCCTTAATAATAAAGCGATGTTGTTTCACATCAAAAAATCCTTTTGACTGAATATGTTTGTGTATATCATATAAACTTTCTTCATATTTTTCGATATTAAAGTCGGGAATTTGCCAAGGTATTGCTTTTAGATAATACACTAATGCACCCACATCATAAAATCGTTGAATTGGGAACTCTTCATTACTATACAATACTTCGAAATTATTCTTTTTAAGTTCCTGTAAAGCTGTCGTCAGGTTCCAATTTTCAAACTCAATGTTCAATGAAACAGCAAATGATTCATTAATTTCTTTACAATCTAAGCCTCCAACTTGCTGTGTTAGAAATACACCATTTTTTTGAATCGTCCTTCTTATCTCTTCGGGTGAATATGATTCATGTTGATTTAAAATCAATTCGAACTGATTATCATTAAATGGTAGTTCAGAGTCCTCCTCAAATGGGACAACTTTTATTCCTAAAGGCTCAAGGTTTTCTTTTGCTATTTCAAAGTTTGGTTTGTAACCTTCTGTTGCATAAACAGAACGAGGGAATGGTCTCAACATTGATAAGAATTCTCCACCACCAGTTCCCATGTCCAACATTGAATCAACATTTTGAATTAGATGTTTTGCCATACTCCCATAAGACCAAGAAAGTAAGCCACTTCTCATTCGTCCAGTTCCCGTAATAAATGAGAAGTCCCATCCAGAAAATTCTTTATTTACATCGTTTAAATAACTTAAAAATTGATTATCTCTTATCATAATTTACCTCCCAAATTGTTTAAAATTAGGTATGAAACGTAGAATGGGAGGTCCTCTTACATAAAAAGTAAGTTGTTATATTTCATGTTCTAATAAATTCATATTTAAACACCCCGAATAATAGTAAGATTTTATTATCTAATTATATCAGAAAATTAAATTTGCTACATATTATTTGGCTTATTCAATAATCCTGCCCCGTTAGTTCAATAAGAAAGAACCACCCAAGCAGCTCAACAATCTTCAAGTAATACACCAAATTGCTTAAGTATATCCCTTATTTATTAAATATGACTTGGGTAATTTGTTCTACTAATTACTTCATATAATCTTAATGTTTTGAATTAATAAATTCGGGTACCGTGAAAAGTAAAGGAGGGTGAATTGTTTTGTCCGAGAAGTCATTATACGAGCGTTTAGGTGGAATCTATAATATTGCTGCTGTCGTTGATCATTTCGCTAAAGCACTAGCAGAAGACCCCGTTGCAGGAAAAAACTCTTCTAATCCCTTTCTCAAAGATTGGTATGCAAATAGAAGCTGGAGGGAAGCAGGTTTTGTAGTTTTGACAACTTTATGGGTTAGCGAAAAGGCTGGTGGTCCTTATAAGTACGTCAGCACTATCCCTAATAATGACAGTCTGGACCTGGAACCCACTCATTACGATATGAAGTTAACTGAGGAAGAATTTGATGCAGCAGGTAAAGTGTTGGCAAACACACTCGATCATTTCGATGTGCCAGTGAAAGAAAAAAATGAAGTTCTTGATGCCTTTATGGCTCACAAGGACGAGGTCATCAGTGGAACAATCAAATAATAAAATAGTCATTAATTATTACAAATAGAGGCTGTTTTCAGAAAAAAATTAATGGTCTCTATTTTTTGTTTTACAAAACAAAAAAGTCCACACACCATGATTTCATCAGGTATGTGGAACATATTATTAAAGGTATTGACTATACTTATCCTCCAAACGATCTTGCATATAAGCAATTGCACCACAGATCGGCCAGTAAATAAGAGCGATTAAAATATACATCGTCATTGAATCAAACGTCCTGCCCGCTACAATTTGAGCTTTTTGAAATAACTCCGGCACCGTTATCATCGCCGCTAGTGACGTGCTCTTCACAATACTTAATAGCACGTTTGAAAGTGGTGGGATCGCAATCCTTACCGCTTGTGGCAGGATTATTTTTCTCATCGTTAACCAGTACGGGAGATTAAGTGCTTTTGCGGACTCCCACTGTCCAATGTCCACACTATTTAAGGCAGAGCGATTAATTTCAGCGATGTACGCAGCGCTATTTAATCCAAAAGCTAGCGCTGCTGCAGTGAAAGCAGTCAATTCTATACCAATGACCGGTAAACCAAAGTAAAGGAGAAATAGGAAAACGATCATTGGTACCCCCCGCATAAACGAGATATACGTTCTAGCAGGAAATCTTAATATAAACAATTTCGAACCTCTTGCAAGCGCAAGGAAAAAACCTAGAATGAGACCCAATAGCATTCCTATCAACGTTAGAATAAGGGTCATCGGTACTCCCTGCAAGAGAAAAGGAAGACTTTCAAGCGCTAATTGAAAATCAAATAAATTATTCAATTGAACATAGTCGATTTCGAACATAGATAACCCCTCTTACTTCTCCCAGTTATGTTCTTTTAGGTATTCGGTATTCTTATCTACTTCGCTATTCCTTCTATCTCAATAACATCTCCCTCAGGTTCGACTGTAACATCTTGTCCATCGAAAAATTCCTCTGAAATTTCTCTTAATGTACCATCCTCCAGCATCTCTGCAACAATGGCATCTACTTCTTCACGTAACTTTTCTGCTTCTTTAGGCATCACAATGCTTGTTGTTGAAGTATGGAACTTTAAATCTGGATGTATTTCAATATTAAATTCCGGAAACGCTTGAATTGCGAGACTCTGTAAGTAATAATCGTTAATTACGACATCCGTTCTTCCGTTATGTACATCTCGTAAATAAGCATCGTTCGTTGCATTACCATACGTTTTTACTTCCGCACCAAACTTTTCAGCGATTTCGCTATAAACAGTTGTTGCCGCTCCTCCAGCGAGTTTACCCTCTAAATCTTCCAGTTTTTCAATCCCTGAATGGTCATCTTTACGAACAATCATCGTTGCGAAAGAATATTTGATAGGTTGTGTGTAAGCAAATTGCTCTTTTCTTTCGCCACGTAGTCCCATGGAGGTCATATCGACTCGACCAGAGTTTATAGCTGATAGTATGGCATCATAGGCCATAATTTCAAACTCAACATCTACCCCTAACCGATTAGCAATTTCTCTCTGAACTTCCACTTCAAAACCTGTTAGTTCATCCGATCCTTCTGGATAGTAAGAAGTAGGATATAGTGTACCTGATGTTCCAACGGTAATAACCCCTTCTTCTTTAATCTCTTCCCAAACTTCATCGGTTACCTCGTCTGTAGTTGTACTATCTTCCGTGGTATCCTCACTATCTCCACAAGCTACAAGTACCAGTACTAAAGCAAATAAAACAGCATATATGGATGATTTTCTCATCTTCCCTCTCCCCCTGTTATATTATTTTGACAACTTATAGTGTAACACGCTGGATTCGATATAACAATATTATTGTATCTGTACTTCATCAGTCGTTCATTTATCTTATAACACCAGTTTCGTAGTGGAGTTTGACTTAGGAAGAAAGTCGAATCACTTAATGAAACTTTTCGATGGCATATCCGTACTGTTACAAGGAGGGTTGATATGAAAATTTTATTTTCTGTTTTTATTTTCGGATTAATCGTCTTTCTGAATCTCGGCCTCTTTTTACCTTCCCTCTTAGCGGTAAACGAAGAGGACATAGGTAGAAACATCAACCATTTAAAGAAGTATAAATGGTTTCAAGACTTGTTAAACAATCAAGAACATAAACAGCTAATTATTCATGACAAAGATGTACGTAGAGTTATTGGAACGTTCGATAGCAAAAAGATGGATAAGAACTTTTTCCAAGATCGGTACCGAAAGAAGATACAAAACATTATACAACAAAAATCAAATTCACTTGTGTAGTACGGGGTCTTTACTTGAAGATTGTTGAACTGCATAGTCGGCTCTTTTTCTTATTCAACTCCCTCTGATAGACTCCATTTAAATATATAAATTAAGGAATTTGCTTAGAGGATGTGATTAAATGCAGGATATATTGCAAGATTTTTTGAAAGTGGAGATTTCTGATCAAGTCTATTATGACGGACTAATTCGCTTTATCTATTCTGGAAATATCAGATGCGGAGAATATGAATGTAATCAATATGTTGTTAAAAAAATGGACTTCTTAAACTTTATCATTTTTGCAGAATATGTGATTGATGAAAAAAGAGAAATTCACCATTCATTTTCCATATCCAAAGGTAAGCTACTTAAAGCGATGAATAACTATGCAAAGAAACAAGGTTTTATAATAAGAAGTTTTGACTGGGCTAATTAGTGAAGTACTAATTTCTTTGTTCCATTAACAGGTGCGTTAATTCAAGAAGGATTAACCACCTTTTTTGTTGTACTTGTAATAAATGGCAGTGAATTAGCCATTGTAGATCAATAGAATTGTAAAATACATAAAAAAGAAAATAAAGGCAACTTTACCCGCCTCCAATTCGTCTCATTTGCAGGGAAATGATTTAGGGAGATTAAAACATGGATAAAAAGAACCCACTCGTTCTCATTGATGCTATATATCATGAGCATTATGTGTATCTCAGAAACTTATTAATAGGATTGACCAAAGATGATGATGTCGCTGACGATATTATCCAGGAGTTGTTTGCCAAAATTCTAGTCTCTCCTTCTAGTGTTACGAAAGTGAACTATATGAGGAGTTGGCTAATTAGAGGAGCGAAAAATACACTGCTCGACTATTACAAAAAGAAGAAGCCAGAGTTGCTTCAAAATGAGAACATTATCGAGTCGTTACTGGTTGATAACTATACACCAGAAATAAGTACCACAATCAATCATGAATTGATGACCGTATTAGGTAAACTGTCCACGACTGACAAAGCAATCATTATTGCGAAAGAGTATTATGGCTATGACTACCAGGAGATCAGTGAGCTTTTAAACATTCCCGTATCGACCATAAAATCGAAAGTGTTTCGAATGAGAAAACGGATGATTAAAGAGAGGTGAGGTTATGGATAGCTTTAAAAAAATACATCTCTTATCTCAGGAGTTGATTCCCTTAATCAATGACCTGGAGGAGGAGCCGAAACAGATAATTCTAGAACACATCAAAGATTGTGGGGATTGCAGAAAATTACATGAGAGCGCCGTAGAGTTCGACGAAAGCATGCCAAAGCAAGACTTTTCGGAGGGTGTGGAATTAAAACCATTAAAGAAACTCGTGCAGTTTAATACTGGACTAAAGTTGCTACTTGTTACGGTGAGAGCGCTCATTTTGTTTTATATTTTCTACTCCAGCTTCTCATATTACGGTGAATCTGCCCCACTGTTGATGGGACAATTTTACTCAGGGATCATTTTATTTTACGTACCGGCTGCGATCTTTTTACTGGTATTCACGTTTACGTTCTTCAATAAAAAATGGTTCTGGACCTCACTAGTTGCTGATTTAGTGATCATTTTTCTCTTAGACAATATCGTGGAGTTATTTTTATAAATTGGGGGTTTGAACATGGCATACCTAATTATGTTAGGTGGATTATTTTTAGGGTTGATCTTTTTTACGTTTGTTTTTATTGTGTCAAAAAGGAACGGCAACTATTATTTGGCACCAATGGTCACCTTTCTTTTTTCTTTATTAATTGTTGTTTACAGTATATTCTTCGTTGGAGGGTTTGAAGGGATGGGTTATTTATTTATCGCTGGTGGTTTTTTAACCATTAGTGTTATTGGTACCCTTCTTTTACCCCTCATCACCCGAAGAATAAAATCACAACAACTCCATAAGGGAGATAAAATCAGTCTTGTTGTTTTACCTATTCTATTTTTTGCAATCATTGGATTAACCATCTATTCAGATGATGGTTATTGGATTATTGCACAAGCAAGCGCTGCCCCTATAGAAACGGAAGGTTACCGAATCTCCACTATTTCGGAAGGTAAGAAAGAAATAACTATACTGCTAGGCGAGGAATATCTAGGAAAAGAGATACAAGTTGAAGATGTGAGTAAATGGGGTTCTACAGAAATCACGCTCAAGCTTATAGGTGAAGGCGTAGATGGCAAGGTTCCTTTCATCCAAATAGGGATAGATGAAATAAAAGAACCGTTGAAAGTGCAAACAACGGATGGTGTGGTTTTTGAAGAAATAGGTAGTTCGGGAAATTAATTTTTGACCGTGATTCCAAGGTTACTATTTGCTTATAAGGTAGGTGCCTTACATTGAACAAATCGTCTAAAACAGGAAAAACATTGGCTTTAATAGGTGGCGGAATTATTTTATTTGGTACTGTATTAATGATAAATGATGACGGTGGAACCTTAACTTCTCTCGCTATTCCTTTCATATTTATAGGTTTATTAGTAATCATGGCATCCATCTTATTTATAGGAAACTTGAGTAACAAAGCGTTTCATATAAATAACTTTATCTTTTTATTTATGTTATTGGCGTTTAACGCAATTGCTTTATTTGGGGCCTTATTCAGCAACACGGCAGGGTCCGAAACGTACTTTGCAACTGGGCTTTCGTATGTCATATGGGGTGTCTTTTATTTCCTTCAATTTGTCCGGCCCAATAAGATTTGGCGGATTACTTGGTTTCTTATGATGGTAGTATTTTTATTCTTTTGGCAGACAGGTCTTGGTTATCTGATCGGTCAAATGATATTTTAACTAACAGGAGCGTTATCCAAGAAGGGTTAACGCTCTTTTTGTCGAATATATTAAAGGGCTGAAGGAGTGGAGATGTAATGAAAAATAAACTTTATCATCTTTTTGCGCATGTTGTTAATATAATCCTTTTGGGAGCTGTCGGGTTTCTCGGACTTGCCCTGTTCGTAAATATTAGTGAGCCAGATCCAAGTGTACCCTCCCCTAGTCCTATAGATATGGGAATTTGGATTTTACTTTTATCCATGTGGGGGTTTAGTTACTGGTACCAATTCAAGAACAGACAATGGACGGTGCTGTTATTTGCTAACCTGCTGTTCATTGTTGCTGTTACTATCGTCATACTTGTGTTGATGCCATTGCTTTATGATCTTTGTTACTTTTAAAAAATGAAACGACGTTGAATTATTGTCTTTATTCTTTACTAATGTATCTTAGCGATGGAGTTGATTTTTTTGAGTAATGAAGCCCCCTCAAAATTAGATAAATGGAGAGAAAAATACGCCGCTTTAGTTGTGGCATTAGCTTGTTTATATGGCGTAATAGATAGTTGGAGTAGTAACTGGATTCTTACTGGTATTTTAAGTTTAGGTGTATTAATTTGTGGAACGATAGGTGTTTTTGATATAAAGCGAGCTATTTATAATAGGAAAAAATGATGTTGCTTTCTGATTCTTATTGAGTTAGCGAATGCATTCATTAAAGAAGGAAAATGAGGGATAACATGAAATTTTATCTGTCGTCTTATAAAATCGGATATGAAGAACAAAGATTAATTGACATGACGAAAACCGGTAATAAAAAAGTTGCATATATCAATAATGCACTGGACTTTGCAACTGATTTAGAAAGAAAAAGTAAAAGTGATGCATCGGACATTTCGGATCTGCTCAGACTAGGTTTTATAGTGGATATTTTAGATTTAAAAAAGTATTTCCATAACCCAGAAGGACTAGAAGATCAACTTAATGAGTATGATGTCATCTGGATAAGGGGCGGCAACACTTTCGTTCTTGCTCAGGCTATGAGATTAAGCGGGTTCGATGAAATTCTTAAAAAGTATTATAGAGACAACAAAGACATCGTATACGGAGGGTACAGTGCGGGCGTTTGTATTCTTGGACCAACGCTAAAAGGGATTGATTTTGCAGATGACCCTAATCAGAAGCCGTATGGAGAAGAGTTTCAAGCTATTTGGGACGGACTACATATTTTAGATTATGCAGTTGCTCCCCATTATAAATCAGACCATCCAGAGTCTCGAGATATAGACAATTACATTGAATATCTGATTAATAATAAAATACCTTTTAAAGCATTAAGGGATGGAGAAGTAATTATCATTGAATGATGGTACAGAGTTACTCAAAAACGCTCAGAAAGATCTGAGCGTTTCACATGTTGTTGAACCATTCTTCTGTTCTTAATCTATCCACACGCCGGTAATAGCGTCCAATGGAAGCTCCATATCTTCTATCTTAATATAATTAAGCAAGGGATTGACACCTAATAACTTTCCTTTTATCTTGTGGTAATCGTGGTCTTTAAAATATTCAATCTCAATCGTCAAGTCATCCTTAAGAGCAAACTGCAGCTTTAAATTCATTTCCGTTATTAATTGTTCATCAAGCATCGGCTTCTCTTTCCATTCCTTTTGACTCCACATTTCCTTCAACATATTTGCATGCTCCGGCAGCATCATTGATGTCCATTTGATTGTACCTCTATCGTTAATCATCCTATATCCACCTTTCAACATATTGTATTTTTTATTATATAAGAACATACGTTTGTGTTCAATGGTAATTTGTTGAAAGTATGGTTTCTTAATTAAACTATCGTACACGTTCACGCAAGAAGCGACAAGCATTTATTAACTCGTTTCAATTCAGAAAAATTTTACCCTTCTTATCCACTAGGGGATTATTCATTTCTAAATTCAATCAATTCCTTTAATCTTTCTTCGTAGCTTTTATCTACCATATTGGAAATTAAAGCATCCACATCGTTGGAATTGAATTCAGGCAATCGCTCATTAGCTTCAATTAAAGTTTTTCTAGCTGCTTCATCATGAACAAAGGTGTCAACAATATGAACAGAAGCACCAGATAATATATATTCTTGTACTTCTTTTGGAAGTTTTTCTAAATCAGCTTGAATCTCACCGACGAAATAATGCTCATATTCAGATGGTGTTTTGAATTCTGTTCCGCTAACTTCCTCGAGATTCTTTGTAATTTCTTCGATTTCCCTTGATAATTCTTCAGATGCATCTTCAACCGAGGTTTCTCCAACTTCAATTGTTGTACCTAACTTTGTTAAATCCATCGAGTTCGCGATTTTCAATATTTCTTCCTTTTCAATCCCACGCGTAGATATCGTGATGATTTGGTTTTCACCAAAGATATGAAGGTTGCTAAAGTGAGCAACATCCTCTGCCTCTAACCGGAGAATAGAAGGATGCCCAGCTAATTCAAATTCTTCAAATGATTCGTCTTTGTAGTCAAATTTAAATTGCCACATATCTTCTACACTTCCTTCTCCTAGATAAACGCTAAGAGATTGATCTTCAGGAAGATGGTAATCAGCATATGCATATGCTGATTCAGATACTTCTACTACGTGTTTTGGTTCAGCAGGCTCTTGTCCTGGGACATAAGTTGGAAGAATCAAGTTTATAATATCTATGAGAGGTTCAACACTCTCCGTCCTCTCACCATATTTACTTTCTCTTATAGTCTCTTGTTGCTCCGATTCAACCGCTTCATCAGCTTCATCTAATATAAAAAAGTTTTCTGTTTGGTTGTCCTGTGGTTTTGTTGATGATTCTTCGTTAAGACTGAGAATATCGGTTGCAAACAATTGATAACCAATGAATAGAAGGACTACAAACACACCAAAGCTAGATACATATTTAAGTCTGACAAAATATTTTGCAGGCTGCTTCATGTCGTCTATGTTCAATAGTAGATTGCTCCGAGTCTGTTTTTTTTGTTTTCTAGTCATTATGATATCCCTATCCAGTTGTTGTAAATAGTCATCATAGACAGGCCGATTACTATATTGTTTTTTCATTTAGAAACCCCTCCTTAGTAAGTTGTTTTTCTAAAGCGGGAATGGCCCGATGAAGAGTAGATTAACCTTGCTTTCTGACCAATTCAAGATTTCACTTGTTTCTTTAATGCTGAAACCCTTTAACTTTCTTAGAACAATCACTTCACGATAAGGTTGTTTGATGTTGCCCAACGCTCTATATAGCTCTTTTGAAGTTTCCCTAACCTCAACAATATCTGCTGGTAGTGGGTTGGTTTCTTCTTTGGTTCCAAATATATCCTTAAAGACACTTATCGGTTTTCGCTTTCTCATATAGTCGATGGTTATATTGCGAGCGATACTAAAAAGCCAAGTTTTCGGTTTTGCCCGTTCTTCAAATGAATGATACTTTTTATAAGCATTTAGGAATGTATCCTGAGTTAAGTCTTCCGCTAGTTGATAATCACGGACCATCATGAATATGTAACTGAATATCGAATCACTGTAGCGATCGTACCATTCAGTAATTCCCCTTGTGATGTTGTCTTCTGCCAAAACAACTCTCCCCCTAGATTTTCTCATCGTTACTAAGACGTAATTGGATTTTAAAAGTTGCAAATTTCGTTATTTAATTCTGAATAAAAAAGAGTCGTCCCTTTTGACAACTCTTTAATGAACAAAGCATATTATTGAACAATCCCTCTTTACATTTGAATTCAAAATAAGAAATATAGAACAAAAAACACTAAAAGTGTCCAAGCATAAGAAATATGTATAGATTTTTGGCTTTGTTGGGAAGTTCTTTGTTTTTTGTATTCGAACGAAAAGATAAACAGGAAAATTAAAAATAAGAAATAAACAAGAAACACATAAATTGTGAATCGCCATTATTCCACCCATGTCATGATAGGACCGATCGTTCCACCCAATATAAATACAATTACTGATAAAACACCTATAATTACAGTGATTTTTGGCATCCTTGACCATATCGGATTATTAAGTAGACTTTTATCTTTTTTAGCCTCAAATAAGAAGATAAAATAAATAAAAGTTACAATCAATGCAACAATGAAAAAAGTACCGAATGAAGGTATTACCGTAGTCCATTCTCCGGTTGTTAATTGAACGGTCCTGTCTTGACTTGTAAATTCTAACAACCACATAGATGTTACAATTAATAAAATCATTAGTATTTGGTATAAATTCCACATCACCTTTATCCCCCTATGTATCTACCGTATAAACAAATAAGTATAAGGTGACCCCCGCTTTGATCACCTTCATTAATTTTTGCACCGTTATAAAAGAATGAACCCGAAAGAGAACTGGTTTTATGCAAAGGAGTTTTCATCAGAAAGAATTGTATCTTTGATATAGTTCACATGCTCTATCATGTGGCCGATGTTACCCTCTCCAGCGTATAAAGACATATCAAAAAAGTTTTGATCTAAATCAGACCAATACAGAATATTTTCATCACCAGAAACTGATATTGCTCTCTTTAATCTACCAACATAAACCTCAACATAACAATCTTGAAGATGATAGGTAAAATCCATTAAATGATGTAATTTTATATCTTCTTTTGAAATACTTGTTTCTTCAAGAAGCACTCTGTAGGCGGCCTCAATACCTGCCTCTCCAACTTCAATTTTGCCACCCACTAAATTACTTAATCCTTTATAAGGGTCTTTTAATCTTTTACACATCAACAACTTATCCAGTTTATTGTTGTAAACCATTATCACATTATAACCTTGCATTCAATCACTCCCTTATTAAACTAACTCCCTCAATATTTCATTCACTTCTATCTCTATTCCATTTATAAGGTTTCTTTGTCCAATGATAAAAAAGAATAATCAGGACCATTAAAATAGATATCCCTATGTTATCAACCCAACGTACTTTCTGATAAAAAATCAACTGCCAAATAATTGCTACTACAAAATATATCAATGGAAGTCTAATACTCTTCCTAAACATACTACCACCCGTTTTCGTTTTTTAGGATATGTCACTTTAATAGAATCAACTGAAGTCTGCTTGTAAAATTTTCCTTTAAATGAAATACTAACATAATATTCCAATATTAAAACTCAAAATTTAATCAAAAAAAGGCGACCTTAATATGATCATCTTGTTAACGTTTGCATACGTAAGCTTAATATTTAATTATATTTTAAAATAATTTCAGGTTCTAATTTTCATGTTGGGTAAAACTTAATCGCATAAAAAGATAACCGTCTTCCATATCATCTGTCATTGTAAAACCTACGCTACTCCATAGTTTTTGTGCATTTATATTTTCTGGCTCCACTGGTAAAGAAATTTTACTTGCGTTGTAGTCTTTACGTAAATATTCAATGCAAAGCTTAGCTGCCGCTGTTCCGTAACCTCTTTTTTGAAAACGGCTGTCTATCATGAAATTTATTATTTGATGGTTCTCTTCGCCAATATACATTAAAACATAGCCGACCATCACATCATCCGCATAAATGGCAAAGGGGCGTGAATCATCATAAAAAACCCAAGCCTCTGCCAAAGACCACGCAACAGGATCTACGAAATCTGTATTGTCAACCGACACTTTCAAATTCAAACATTCTTCATAATTATCTTCGTTAATTGTTTTTAATGTCACCAAAGGAATTCTCCATTCTTAAACATCGCGTTTTTTAAACAATAAAATACATTTGCTCTTTATCGCATCAACTCCCAGCATTGCCCAATTCTTCGGAAATTTATTGATTCGTGATCGATAACTATAAAAATATAACCTTATTTTCGACTTACAACTACTGCACCAATTCCACTTACTATAAAATATACAAATATCATGATCCATAAATAATATACGGAAACTTGTTCCATTCCAACAAAGGTGACGATAGCTAACAATAGAAAAGCTACACCAATAAAGATATTAGAAGCATAGACATAATATCTGATCATATTATAACGTGTTCGCTCATCTATATCAGGAGTATTATCCTTTTTCATCCGATTTCTAATGAGATCAATAATAAAAAACAACAACACTCCAGAGAGAGAACCTAGTAATCCTGAAAGATTTAGTGTACCTGTAATAAGTTGTCCTAGTGTCATCCCAATCAAAGCACCGATTGCTCCAAACGTTAATATCCACTTACTAATTCTTTGCTTCATTTCTCTTCCTCCTCTTCCAAAATAAATATTTTTTCAATGGGCATCTCAAAATACTTTACAATTTTCAAAGCCAATTCAAGACTGGGGTTATACTTATTATTTTCAATCGCTGTCATCGTTTGTCTTGTTACTTGCAGATCTTCTGCCATTTGTAACTGTTTGATGCCCTTTTCTCTTCGTATTTTCCGTATATTATTTTTAACTGGCAATTCTTTCACCACCTGAATGTAAAGACCTCTTTACTTTTTTTATAACATAACCCCCTAAGTATGTAAAGAGTTATTAACATTTTTATCGCATATAATCTATGTATCTTTCTTGTAGGCTTGCTATCTGTAAAGTTATTTCCGATGGTAAAAGCTAATACATACCATCATTTCCATAAAAATAGGAGTACAAAACGCGATGCGTTTTGTACTCCTTATCATGTGTTAGTTATTGTTCTCTCTCCCAGAACAGCACCCATTATTTAAATAGTATCTGATTTTTCAAGGCCAAAGATTCTATTTTTGACTCCTGGCATGTACAATATTTCTTTCCGTCGCAGTAAAACTTTTGATACGATTCTGATTTGATGTAATTCACTACTTCATCACATTTGTCACAGATCATAATAAGCATTTTCCGTCCCCCCTTGTTATTAAGGTACATCATATAAATACATAAATCAACCCCAACCCCTTGCAGGACAAGGGAATTCATACAGGGACAATAAATGTCCCTAAAGTATTCACACCCGTGAAATTAGTGTTTTATGAGGTTGTTCAGGTCGGAACTAACTTGAAATTTGAAAAGGATGAAATTAATTTTTATGGTCATTTACTTGAAATAGGAAGAGCATTGCTCAATCTCAGTGGGCAGAAAGCAAATCATGCTAATACCTGTGATAATTTTGCGCCAATTCGACAATATAAACAAAAACAGGGACTTCAATTCTTATGTGAATTGTGTCCCCAAAGAATATGTTCTTTAATGTTTTCTCCCCATCAAACGAACCCGTTACATTTTTATTCATATTTGTTTTTTCAATCTCTCAATCTCTTGCACCTCTAAATGTGTAACATCCGAGATTAACTCCACACTTAATCCTTTCTTCAACATCTCCGTCGCAACTTCTTTTTTTCCTATCTCTTTCCCAATTTCCTTGCCTAGCTCTTTCCCCTTCTCCTCATAAGATATTGGAATCTCCAAGATCTTCTCCGCTTCAGGTAAATTCCTTATCTCCTCCATTAACTTATCCTCCTCTTTTTTTGATAATTTTAGATACGTTTCAAAGAAGCCGTAAATCAATCGTTGTCTGGCTGGATCAAGTTCCATTCTTGTTATCATCCGTAAAAATTCTTTTTTAACTTCTATTTTCTCATCTTCATTATATCCCATCTTGCTTAAAAGCGCCGCAGCAGCCGGGTTGTCCGAACGAATATAATCGCGCCAATTCTTTTTCCGTAGGTGTAAGGTCAAATAATGAAATGTTAAAACATGAAAAAATGGAAATTCCATCGTGTATCTATTCTTTTCCCAATTTTCCTTGTAACTAAAAACGGCTATAGGTACAATAGGCTTTCTATATTTATTGTATAGCAAACTAAAATAGCGAAACATCCTTTCATGAAATTCTCTTTGCACATAACTCTGAGGCTTTATATGAACTATAATTACAACGTCTGTATTTCTTAACTTTGTCTCCACTACAATATCAAGACGACGGTTCTCACCTTGCAACACATCTGTATACACTTCCTCGGAGATCGGTTTTATAGCTTGGAAATCAAGATGTTCATATACGTCCGGGAAAAATGCTTCAATAAATTCCTTAAAAAAGGTGTTGATGAGTTCTTTGTACAGTTGATCGTGCTTCATGTAAATGCGGGGTACTTCTCTTACTACTAGAGGCATTGCCAACATATCACTTCCCTCAGAAATATTTTGGTGAGGTAACTGTATGTTATTCTGACCAAATAGTAGCACATACATTCTCCTCCTTCAACTAGTACAGAGCAATTATTGCGCTAAATACCTACCAGTTTCCCTTCTCTCTGTCTCAGTTCCCTCACCCTGCCATACTCCCGTAAAAACTCCATCTCCACCACCCCTGTCGGCCCATTCCGATGTTTTGAAATGATCACCTCCAGCACATTCTTTTTTTTACTGTCCTTGTTGTAATAGTCATCTCTGTATAAGAGAGCGATGACATCTGCATCTTGCTCGATATTTCCTGATTCTCTTAAATCAGACATGAGCGGGCGTTTATCCTGTCTCGTTTCCACACTTCGGGAGAGCTGTGACAGCAGGACAATCGGGATCTCCAGCTCCATTGCGAGTAATTTCAGTTCCCTCGTAATCTCTCCAATTTCTAAATCGCGGCGATCTTTTCGAAGGGTGGTTGGTGTAATAAGCTGGAGATAATCGATGAGGACAAGCTGATTTTGATTTGCTGCATCACGCTGGTGCTTTCGTATTTCGGCTCGGATTTGTGCTATCGTTCGTTTGGAATCGATGATCTCCAGCTGCCAGTTGGACAGATCACCAATTGCTCGCATTGCCTGTTGATAATCTTCGGGTGAAAACCGGTTATGTATATCGCGCCATTTGCCCCCATTCACAAGCGCTTGTGCTGAAATCATCCGCTTCAACAGCTGGCGTCTTCCCATTTCCAGACTAAACAAAAGTGTCGACCCTCCGTTCATACAATGACCTGCTGCCAAGTTCAGGGCGAATGCCGTCTTCCCGACAGAGGGTCTTGCAGCGATGATAATTAAATCTCCTCGCTGCATTCCTCCCGTAAGTTCGTCTAATGAACGGATGCCAGTCAGGTGACCCAATTTCTCGAGGTTTGGATTCATCAGTTCTTCACTGATTCCGATCAACTCCTCAAAGGTGCTGTTTTCCGTTTCAGATGCTATAAGTGCGGTGACATCCTTTAAGTCATTGACTAAACGATCCAAGCTAGATAGAGATGGCTCGATTAAAAAATCTTGTACAGCCTGCTTTGCCTGATGCAATTGATACGATTCGATTAAGATCTGCTCGTAATGTTTAAAAGTCGCAGTACTCGGAATCGATTCAAGGAGTTGAGTCAGGTATTGAACACCGCCGATTGCTCCAATTTTATCTCCTAATACCGCTGTCAGGATCACCATATCAATGACTTGTTTCTCTCGATAAGCTTCTTCCATCGCCTCGAAAATGAGTTTATGCTCCTGGTATCTGAAGTAATTGGAATCGATCTCTAATTCGTTGAACAGCTCGTTTTCAAGGAGTATCGAACCAAGCAAACTCGTTTCTGCATGGTACGTGTCCATCCTACTCCCACCCTTTCTCCCGCAGTAACTGTTCCAGCTGCTCCTGGAACTCTAGTTTCATTTCCGGGGTAACCTTCTTCGCTTCTTCCTTCCACCTTTCAATTTCCGCGAGTGGTGATTCTTCCTCATCTTCCACTTCCTCCTCTTCATACGCGGCAATTTCACTGAGCTGTGGTGGATACGGGTGATGCATGACATGCTCACCCAAATTTTCCATCACTTTACGGAAATTCATTTTCTTTAAATTCGGTACTAAAATTTTTGCTTTACGCTCCGTCAGCTTGAACTTCGGATACATTTCCTCCATCGTATACAATACTTCCATTGCCTCATCGATCGTCATTTGAATTCCTCCCTCGCCCATTTCAGCAGTGCTTGCTGTTTATCTGTTTTGTTGATTCGGTGATCTTGGATAGGCTGTATATTGTGTTTATCATTTTTCATTTTTTCATAGTTCCGCACTTCCTCGATCGTTTGCAGACCATTCGTCACCCATTCTTTTAAAATCGTTTCCACGTAGCTGAAGGTCTTGCCGCCTTTCTTCACTGCGAGCGTAACGCCCTCTTCGACCACTTCCAAACCAACGATCTGCACCCAACGGATGAACTCTTTTTTTATCAACGGCTTCAACTTGCCGAAATTTTGCTCATACATGTTAAAAAGAGATTGAAGCTGGCGCGCGTCTCTGAACTGCCCCCTGTCAAGTAGACAGCGGAAATAATAAAAAGAATTTAAGCGGCTTTAGCTCTGTATTCTATAGGGCTAAGGCCGTTTAATCCTTCTTGATATCTTTTGTTGTTGTAGAAATAAATGTATTTTTCAATTGCTTTTGATAGTTCCTCAAAGGTCTCATACTTATGTAAATAATACTCTTCACATTTGAGGGTTCCCCAAAACGATTCCATCGGTCCATTATCAATACATTTTCCTACTCTTGACATACTGTGAGTC
>NZ_JBHUDE010000003.1:0-1712 GCF_042678205.1 Oceanobacillus luteolus | reverse complement strand
AAGACGATGATAGTTACAGAATGAAAAATCGTAAGACTATTTTTAATGACGATAGTGTCCAAAATTAATTAGCGAAAAGTGTTCATTTTTACTTGACGCTTACAAAAGGCTATCGACTATGTTAATTGGGCTTATAATATGTTGGAAAATGAAGTTTCAACAACATCCTTAAATATCCTTGCTTCCTTGCGAGAGCCATTAAATATTTTTGAAGTAGAAGACTATTTTAATAGAGCTTTAGATGAATTAGATATAGAGGAGCCATTGTATGAAGAATGTGCAAAATGCTATATACGTTATTTATTAATACAAATAGTAGATGATAATAATAAAGCAATGAACCTTGCATATGAAATATATGAAGTGATTCGTGAACACTTTACTAACGAGGAATTAGATAAATGGTTTGAAATAAGTGAAATGATAGATGACTATCGTTATGGCGATAATATAAAAAATCTTACTAAGGATTTCATAATAACCATTATTGTAGACTTAGCAAAAAAACAATTAAGTAATAAGTTCCTATTGAACTAACGGGTATTCTTAAAGAAGGCGAAGCATCTTTTTTAGTAAATTTAGATGGAGTTGAAAGGGTGTAAAAATGAAGTTCTTTAAAAGTATGTCTGAAATAGAATCAAAAAACTGGAACAAAAGTGCCGTTCTCGGCTTTTATACATATATGTTACTTTTATTCATAGATCAAACTTATATTTTATTATTTGAAAGTAATCTCCTTTCTTCTTTTATCATATTTTGGGCTGGACTAATAGTAACTTTTGGATTCCAGTTTATATTGAATCTTAGAACGAAATGGAAATGAACATTACATATGAATATATTGTTTGTTCAAGTAACGGAAATATCGCATCAAAAAACGCTCAGATTTCTGAGCGTTTTAATTTGCCATTTATATTGCAGATTAACTGTTGAAATAGATGTTAATTATGTTGTTGTTAAATACATTGTTTTTGGTGTTTATCTCTCCATCATTCAGTTTCATTAAATGAAACTGACCAAAACTATTTTGTTAAAAAAGGAGAAAATACGTATACTTACAAGACGTGAGGTGAGGAAATGGCAAAGAACCAAGTATCCACTCTGAAGAAAGGATTACTTGTTTTAGATCTAGTAAGGCAAAGGCAGGGAATCACTTTAGCAGATTTACGTTCGATTTATCAAGTTGCACAAACAATTCAAATGAGTACGTATCTGGGAAAATTGGATGGTACGGACCTTGTGATGATGCAAGTACTACACGAACCATTCCTTGACTCGGCGGATGAGGAAGTAGGGAATCGTTCCAAAGTCCATCTATCCGCATTGGGTAAAGTTATCTTGGCCCATTTAGAGGAAGAGAAATTAAATGCATTATTAGATAAGATGGCACTNACCAAGGTAGTAGTTGATCCAATTTCGGTTTGTCAGTCATGTCCATATTTGGCAGCTGTTCAAATAAATATTTCAGGTAATTAAATGGGTTTAATCCGTTTTCCTTCGCCGTCTCCACAATGCTATAAATAATTGCGCTGGAATTAGCTCCCTTTGCGGTATTGCTAAACATCCAGTTTTTTCTTCCGATCACAAACGGCTTTATAGGCCGTTCTGCCCGGTTGTTATCGATTTCCAGACGACCATCCTCTAAAAATACCACTAAACGGTCCCATTGATTACGACAATATTTGATTGCTTGCCCAAGTGCACTTTTCGGC
>NZ_JBHUDE010000002.1:0-30724 GCF_042678205.1 Oceanobacillus luteolus | reverse complement strand
GCGGAAAGGTCACACCTGTTCCCATACCGAACACAGCAGTTAAGCTTTCCAGCGCCGATGGTAGTTGAGACTTTGTCTCTGCAAGAGTAGGACGTTGCCAGGCATTATATAAATTGGCCCGTTGGTCAAGCGGTTAAGACACCGCCCTTTCACGGCGGTAACACGGGTTCGAATCCCGTACGGGTCACCAACANCCTGCATCCTCCACCATTTATTTCATTTTTATATTATGTACGATCTAAAGTGCATATTCCCAATTATCGCGGGGTGGAGCAGTCTGGCAGCTCGTTGGGCTCATAACCCAGAGGTCGCAGGTTCAAATCCTGCCCCCGCAACCAAATAATATCAACGACAGTTGATAATCAGTAGTACTATGAAAGTGCAACCAAATTGGTCCGGTAGTTCAGTTGGTTAGAATGCCTGCCTGTCACGCAGGAGGTCGCGGGTTCGAGTCCCGTCCGGACCGCCATTATTTTTTTCATATAAGAAATTAACCGAAATGGCTCGGTAGCTCAGTCGGTAGAGCAACGGACTGAAAATCCGTGTGTCGGCGGTTCGATTCCGTCCCGAGCCACTCTTTTGATTGTTTGCTGGAGGGGTAGCGAAGTGGCTAAACGCGGCGGACTGTAAATCCGCTCCCTCAGGGTTCGGCAGTTCGAATCTGCCCCCCTCCACCATTTGAACTTAATCATGCCGGCCTAGCTCAATTGGTAGAGCAACTGACTTGTAATCAGTAGGTTGGGGGTTCAAGTCCTCTGGCCGGCACCACTTTCTCTTAGAGAGCCATTAGCTCAGTTGGTAGAGCACGCCGCGGAATAGCATCTTTGAATTTGCTTCCCTGCAGCGGCCTGCGAGGAGTGTAAGCTTCACCGAATTATCTTGCAACACGACGAGCTTTCAAACAGTTAGCTCAAGAAAACTAACCAGTATCAAATCTCATTTACGAGCCATTAGCTCAGTTGGTAGAGCATCTGACTTTTAATCAGAGGGTCACAGGTTCGAATCCTGTATGGCTCACCATTTTAACAATTCGCGGGTGTGGCGGAATTGGCAGACGCGCTAGACTTAGGATCTAGTGTCTTCGGACGTGGGGGTTCAAGTCCCTTCACCCGCATTTATATATATAGCGCTCTATTCCTCGGCCGGGGTGGCGGAACTGGCAGACGCACAGGACTTAAAATCCTGCGGTAGGTGACTACCGTACCGGTTCGATTCCGGTCCTCGGCACCAAAATTGCGCCCGTAGCTCAATTGGATAGAGCGTTTGACTACGGATCAAAAGGTTAGGGGTTCGACTCCTCTCGGGCGCGCCATTACATACGTGTAGATGGGTAATAGCCATATGGCGGTCGTGGCGAAGTGGTTAACGCACCGGATTGTGGCTCCGGCATTCGTGGGTTCAACTCCCACCGGTCGCCCCATTTAATACGGACCCTTAGCTCAGTTGGTTAGAGCTATCGGCTCATAACCGATCGGTCGCAGGTTCGAGTCCTGCAGGGTCCATCTGAAGATCTTTATACGGAGGTATACCCAAGTCCGGCTGAAGGGATCGGTCTTGAAAACCGACAGGCGGGTCAAACCGCGCGGGGGTTCGAATCCCTCTACCTCCTCCATATAGATGCGGGTGTAGTTTAGTGGTAAAACCTCAGCCTTCCAAGCTGATGATGAGGGTTCGATTCCCTTCACCCGCTCCATTATAAATATGGGCCTGTAGCTCAGCTGGTTAGAGCGCACGCCTGATAAGCGTGAGGTCGGTGGTTCGAGTCCACTCAGGCCCATTCTAAAAACCTCATTTCTGAGGTTGGGAATACATTTGATTCTTATGAATATAGTGCGCCCTTAGCTCAGCAGGATAGAGCAACAGCCTTCTAAGCTGTGGGTCAGAGGTTCGAATCCTCTAGGGCGCGTAGTGAAATTATTCCACAGTAGCTCAGTGGTAGAGCAATCGGCTGTTAACCGATCGGTCGTAGGTTCGAATCCTACCTGTGGAGCCACTTTTAAACATTATATTACGGGGCCTTAGCTCAGCTGGGAGAGCGCCTGCCTTGCACGCAGGAGGTCAGCGGTTCGATCCCGCTAGGCTCCATCTTAATAAAAGGATTACTATTAGCATATTGCTGATGGTAATCCTTTTTTTTGTTTCTATGAATGAACAAATCCATCGTTCATATAATGAAGTATTAGGACAAGCGTAGTAGATTGTGATTTTTTTAAAAGCAAGTTATCTATGGTATTGTATAGCATCCAAGTAATTACATACTATCAAATTTCGAATTCGTGAATTGTGGAGGTGTACAATGTATAAATGGATCGGTTGCTTGATGCTTCTAATTTTGCCCATCCTTAGTGGTTGTGTGGACTCAGCATCTTATAAGGATGATGATATTGCAGCAATTGTTAGAGGAGAAGAAATTGCTGTTGGTGATTTGCGTATTTTATATACAGATAATGTAATAGCAGAGATGGTTGATGAACTAGTTAAAGCTAAACTAGCAGAACAAGAAGTAAAAAAGATGAATATAGACGTTTCAGAGTATATAGAAGAGGCTGAGGGATCGTTTGCTGAATATCCTGAGGGAGAAATTAATAATGCGGAGGAACAATCCATTCATACATTTGCTGAGGCACAAGCGAAAGAGCTTGGAATGGACCCGAGGGAATATTATAAGAAGTACACTGAGACATCTATTGAAATGGCTGCCTATGTCAATGCTTATACATCAGAAGTATTAGGGGATTTAGAAGATGATGAGTATGGTATAGAAGAATATGTTCACCATGCCAATGAATTATTGGACAATCTGGTTGAACAGAACAAAGATGATATTCAAATATTAATTGAATAGTAGGATGTGCTTCAAGGTGAAAGAGAAAATCATTTTATAAGCAATCAAATCTGGTTTAGTTGATTAAAATCATCTTCCATGTACAAAACTCCACATCGGCAGAAACCGCCATTTACTGTAAAAGTAGATGACGGTTTTATTTACGTTCTATATAGTCCATTAGTTTAATTCGCAATTTTTTCCCGGTAAGCAATTTGTAATGCTTGATCTAAATCTGCAATCAAATCATCGATATGTTCCAGACCGACAGAAAGACGGAATAACCCATCGGTGATGCCTCGGCTTTCCCGTTCATTCTTTGGCATGGCAGCGTGTGACATCGTAGCTGGATACGATAGAATCGTCTCGACTGCACCAAGACTGACAGCAAAAACAGGCAGTCTTATATTCTCTACAAATGTTTTGGGATCTACGTCCTCTGCTAGTTCAAAGGAAAGGACTGCTCCGGCACCAGTTGCTTGGCGTTTATGAATCTCGGATCCTGGGTGGGAGGATAATCCAGGATAGTACACTTGTTTAATGAATGAATGCGCGTTTAAAAATGCTGCAAGTTTTTGTGCCTATTGGCTAGATTGGTTAAGGCGGGCACCCAAAGTTTTGATTCCTTGGATTAACTGATAAGAATCTTGCGCACCTAAAATGGAGCCAAAGGAATTTTGGATAAAGTATAGTTTTTCACCAAGTTGTTCATCTTTTGTCACGGCTAGACCGGCAATAATATCACTATGCCCGGAGAGGAATTTCGTTGCACTATGAAGCACGATATCCACTCCCAAGTTTAGCGGATTTTGATAGAGTGGCGACATGAATGTATTATCTAGAAACGTTAAACATTGATGAGCCTTGGCAATTTTAACTACTCCTCGGATATCGGTGATGTTTAAACAGGGATTGGATGGAGTTTCCATGTAGATGACTTTTGTGTTGGGCTGGATAGCACAAGCCACTTCATCCAGTTCCGTCATATCGACAAATGTGTGTTCAATTTTATAACGGGTCAACACCTCTGTTACAAAACGATAGGTTCCACCGTACACATCCCTGGAAATCACCACATGGTCACCAGCCGATAGCAACATAAATACAGAAGATATCGCAGCAATGCCAGAGGAAAACGCGAATCCTCTCGTACCACCTTCAAGCGCAGCAATCGTTTCCTCTAACACTTGCCTTGTAGGGTTGCCTGATCTGCTATAATCAAACGGACCAAACTCATCAAAGCTTTCTTGGTGGAAGGTGGAGGAAAGATATATCGGAACATTCACAGCACCAGTTTTCTGTTCGACATTGCCACTTCTTGATGCATGGATGAATTTGGTTTCTAGTTGATTATGGATCATACTTCAACCTCCTCCTTTTTTACAAATGCAAATACTTGTTTCAAGTCTGCAATCAGGTCTTCTGCATCTTCAATACCAACAGAAAAACGTAATAGACGATCGTCAACGCCTCGCCGTATCCGTTCTTCAACTGGTATGTCCGCGTGGGTCTGGGTAGCTGGATACGTAATAAAACTTTCGACTCCTCCAAGACTTTCAGCAAACGAAATTAATCGCAAGTTTGCCAAGAACGGGGTAACCCATTTGCTTTCTTTCAGCCGGAATGAAACCATACCGCCAATTCCGGGATATAGTACATCCATTACAGCAGGTTCAGTTTTTAAATACTCAAAGATCTTCTTTGCATTTTCCTCATGGCGTTCCATTCGTAGAGCAAGCGTTTTTAATCCTCTAATTAATAGCCAAGAGTCAAAAGGGGATAGGACAGCACCGGAGGCATTATGGTTTGTTGCAAGCTGTTCACAAATTTCCTCTCCTTTAGCGACGACCAATCCAGCGAGAACATCATTGTGCCCACCGACATATTTTGTTGCACTATGAATGACAATATCAGCTCCTTGTTCAATCGGTTTTTGCAAATAAGGAGTTAAAAATGTATTGTCTACAATCAGCAAGAGGTTATATTTTTTAGCTAGTGTTGCATATGCTCCGATATCAATTTGCTGCATTAAAGGATTCGTTGGAGTTTCAATGAATAATGCTTTCGTTTTGTCGGTGATCAGTTTTTCTGTTTCAGCAACTCCGCTAAATGTGGAGTAGATTGTTTTAATATCATAGGTGTCTGTATAATATTTCAGCAACCGGTAAGTCCCACCGTAAATATCTTCTGGAACAATTATCTCATCGCCTGTTCGAAAAAGGGAGAGGACCAATTGGATGGCAGCCATCCCTGAACTACAGGCATACCCTTGATCACCAGCCTCTAATTTTGCAATGCCATCTTCTAAAATCGTTCGTGTCGGATTCTTTGTCCGAGTGTAATCATATCCTGTAGATTGACCAAGACCATTATGGCGATAGGCTGTCGATAAATAAATGGGCGGATTGATTGTACCTGTAGTTTTGTCAGAACGGTTTCCTAACTGAACCAGTAGTGTCTCGATACGGTTCTCCGTCATGTTATCAAACTCCTTTCTGTGAATGGAGCAAAAAAGACCTTCTATAAGAAGAAGGTCCATATAAACGAAGCTTCTTCTTATCTTCTAGGTAGATACCTATTGGAATTAGCACCTTGGCCTAATTCAGACCGGTTGCTGAGACTTCACTGGGCCAATCCCTCCGTCTCTCTGGATAAGAATTAAATATTTTATTTTAGGAGAGGGAAAACGTTATCCCCAAATTTCTTTCGACAGATCCACAATGGACTTCAGCTTTCTCCATTGTTCTTCTTCCGTCAATTTATTTCCATGATGAGTGGAAGCAAAGCCGCATTGGGTGCTCAGGCAGATTTGGTCCAATGGTACATATTTTGTTGCTTCCTGGATTCGTGCTTTGATGGTTTCTTTATCTTCAAGTTCTCCATGCTTTGAAGTAAAGACACCAAGCACCACCCGAGGTCCCCCTTTTGGAATATACTTTAAAGGTTCGAAGCCGCCAGAACGCTCATCATCAAATTCCAGGAAAAATCCATCGACTTTCTCCTTGGCGAAAAGGGTTGGTGCAACAAGTTCATAGCTCCCTTCAAATGCCCAGTTTGAGCGGTAGTTTCCACGACATAAATGTGTCGTTACGATTAAATCTTCCGGTTTTCCTTCCAACACACCATTCACAACGCGGAGTGCAAGATCAATGAGATATTCTCTTGAATATTTTCCGTCATTAAACGGGATATCTGGTGAAGTAAGTCCGGCAAAATATACGTCATCAAATTGGATATAACGAGCCCCAGCATCATAGAAGGCTTTCAATGCATCGCGATAGGCTTGGATGACATCCTTTGCATAGTCTTCAATGTCAGGATAGATTTCCTCATTGATGATCCCTTCGTTGAACAGTTGATTCGGGCTAGGGATTGTTTGTTTGGCAACCGCACGGTCAGCAACTATTTCCTTGAATTCTATAAAATCTTTGATGAATGGGTGGTCAGGACTGAAGGAAACTTTCCCCGTATTGCGGACGTTATACTTTTCGGTTTCCTCGTTACCATGGAAAATGTAACCCACTTCTGGCACATACCCATCAATTCCATTCAAATGCTCAAGGAAATCCGTATGCCAGAACCTACGTCTAAACTCACCATCCGTTACTGCTTCTAATCCAACTTCAATTTGTTTATCAACAATTCGCTTAATCTCTGTCGTTTCAACTTCCCGTAATTGTTCCGCCGTAATTTTCCCTTCTTGGAATTCTTTTCTCGCAACATGAATGCTATTAGGACGTAATAAATTTCCAACCTGATCTCCTCGAAACGGTGCTTTTGTTAATGTAATAGACATGTCATCTCCCACTTTCCATATGTTTTTATTTGCTGTTCCTTTATCGATACGACATCTTGTTTATGGATTTAAGTCTGTTATGTACGCAATAATAAAACCCCCTTCTTAATAAGAAGAGGGTTAGACCACTGTCATGTCATTTGCTCTTCTTATCTTCAAGCATTACGCTTCTGGAATTGGCACGGTGCTAAAAAAAGTCCGTTGCCGAGGCTTCAAAGGGCCAGTCCCTCCACCTCTCTGGATAAGAAAAAAGTTTATTTAGTTAATTGTTAATAAACACACTACAATGGAACTTATAAAAAGTCAAGCACGTTTTTAATGATTTTTTTCGTGATTATTTTAGAAGTTAGAAGAATTATTAGTAGCATAGCGTAAATACATAGACAAAGATGCCCATAGTACTGTAGAAAGTGCTGAGATAGTCATACAGCAATTCTCGATGTATAAAACAAAAATACAAGAACTATTAGCTCTTACGGATAATAAAGTTTTATAAAAATAGGAAGGAGTAATCCTAAATTTATTCCAAGAAGAACAGTTTCTCTCTAAATGTCGAAAAGTTATTGGCGAAACAGCTTGTTTAATTGTATTGAGAAAAGATAAATATCTATGGTGGTTCTCAGTAGGCGATTGCATTTTATACCTATTTCATCCAGAGCTTGCAAATCTTGGTCAATATCAAGTTAATCAAAGACAATTTTATGAATGGATTGGGCAAGCAAACACATTTGATCAAATGGTACCTTGCTATAGCAGAGGAATAAGGGAACTGAGAAAAGGAATAAATCGTGTATTATTAACAACTGATGGTTTCGTTGAATGTCCTAATGAACCCTTCTCTAACCCTGAAGAGATTTATAATGTAATGACAAATCATCAAATTGAGGATGGTATAAATACATTATTACAAACAATTAAAAAAAATAATGTTCGGGATAGTACAACAATTATTTCTTGGGAGGTAAATATTACTAAAGAGGTGACAAAACCAAGTAATAAATAAGTAGATTAATTTTCAACTAATGGATAATCGTTAAAATCTTGGATTGGTTTTACTGTTTTTGGAGATTTATATTGTCAAATTAATTTGAAACGTTATCGTTTTTGGAAAAACTTGACATTTAAGTAAAATATTTGTAAAGTGTTTATGAATGCTTATTAAATAAATAATATTCTTATCCGGAGAGGTGGAGGGAATGGCCCTTTGAAGCCCGGCAACAGGCCTGTTAGGTACTGTGCTAATTCCTGCAAGCAATTGATGCTTGCGAGATAAGAAGAGAATTGGACGCTAAAAGTTCTAAACCTCTTCTTATTTTTAAGAAGAGGTTTTTTAACGTGTTACTCAAGAATAAAATAGCAACTGTTTTAATGCATTACTTTTATGTACCAATTTCATATTTGTTGCATGCTGATTAGACAACTAAAGGCAGCCCGTTAACCATATTAATGGGGAAAGCTTTCTTTGAAAGGGGGAGATTTTATGATTCATCAAAGCGTGGTCAATCGTATTTAAAAAAGCTTTTCTGTCTTTCGATAAGAAATGATCCTGTACAGACAGGATAGAAAAGAAGAGTTTAGTGTTATATTGGCGAGTAATCAAGAGCCAACGTCATACTTTTAATTGCGCTTGAAGTAGAAGTTTTGATGAATGATAGAATTAATGTGTGACTGGACGACCAGAGACACACTATTTCAAGTTTTCATCTCAAAGTGAAACTTGGAAAAGGAGTCTCTTTTGTTGTTTATTAGACTACTTTTATTTTTGGCTATTGGGAATAAAAATATTTGGAGGTATCTGATAAATAATCAACATAAGGAACGTAGATAAGAAATTTCAGACGCCTGATGGAGAGTTCAATGCTGTATCGTCAGTTAGTTTAGATATTAATGAAGGCGATATTTATGGCGTGATTGGTTTTAGTGGTGCGGGAAAATCAACTTTACTACGCATGATTAACTTGTTGGAACAACCTGATTCAGGTGAAATCATTGTCGATGGTGAAAATATGCTTTCCATGTCCCGCAAGAAACTATTGCAAAAACGAAAAACAATTGGAATGATTTTTCAACATTTTAATTTATTAACGAATCGAACGGTACTTGATAACGTTTCTTTTCCTTTAGAGTTAGCAGGTGCAAGTAGAACGGAAAGGAAAGAGAGAGCATTGGAATGCTTGAAGACAGTGGATTTACTTGACAAAGTAAATGCTTATCCAGCAACTCTTAGCGGGGGACAAAAACAACGGGTTGCCATTGCAAGAGCAATCACCACGCAACCTAAAGTTCTGTTATGCGATGAGCCACATCAGCAGTAGACCCTCAGACAAAGGAAACAATACTAGATTATTTAAAAACAATAAACGAAGCATTGGGAATTACGATTGTCATTGTCACTCATGAGATGAATGTTGTTAATAAAATATGTAACAAAGTTGCGGTTATGGAGCAGGGAAAAGTCGTTGAGACTTTCAATTTAGAAGAAAACAAAGATATTAAACCGAAATCAGTTATTTCAAAAATCCTTTTCAATGAATCCAAAGAATCCATCCAGAAAGGTGATGTCTATGTGGGATAAGATTATACCCGTATTGCCAGAAATGAAATTGGCATTATGGCAAACATTTTATATGGTGACCGTTTCGGTTATTTTAGGTGTCATACTTGGTACGCTTGTTGGTACTTTATTGTATTTGACGCGTGAGGGATCATTATTAAAATTGCCAGCATTTAATTTAATTCTAAATGCGTTTGTTAATATTTTTCGCTCTGTGCCATTTTTACTTTTGACCATTGCGATTATCCCTTTTACTCGATTATTTGTCGGGACGGCCATTGGTACGACGGCTGCTATTGTACCAATGACAATCAGCTGTATTCCGTATTTTGCTAGATTAATTGAATCCACTTTCCTTGAGGTGAATCGAGGAGTAATTGAAGCGGCTGAGTCAATGGGAGCCAATCGATTTCAATTAGTATGGAAGGTGCTCTATTCGGAGGCAAGGGCAGGGATTGCAAATAACATTACGATTGTCACAGTCAGCTTCATTTCCTATTCAACCATTGTAGGAATTGTTGGAGGCGGAGGTATTGGAGATTTTGCCATCCGTTACGGCTATAACCGGTATGAAACTGAAATCATGATGATTACCATATTAATTATTATTGTCATTGTACAAATTGTACAGTCTGTAGGAAATCTTGTCGTGAAAAAATTAGATAAAAGAATATAAATATGGAGGATATGATGAAAAAAATTATATTACCTGTATTCATTTTATTGAGTATCGTATTAGCTGCATGTGGAAGTTCAGCGAGTGGTTCGAGTGATGATGGAACTGTGGAAATTGCTATACTCGACTCTGATGTGTACAGCTCGTTGCTAAAACACATTCAAGCAAATTTAAAGGAAGAAGGAATTGATTTAGAGTTTGTATATATGAGTGATTGGAATATGTTTAATCAAGCATTAGCTAATAAAGAAATCGATCTAAACTTTTTCCAACATAAACAGTTTTTAAAAAATGCTAACGAAACAAATGGTTGGAATCTAGTTCCTATAGCTGAGACATTTAATTTTGCACTAGGATATTTTTCAACAAAACACAAAAGTCTTGAAGAGATTCCTGATGGGGCCACGATTACGGTTCCAAGTGATCCTGTAAATAATGGCCGCTCATTACAAATTTTACATGACGCTGGACTGATTAAACTGAAAGAAGGAGTTGGGTTTAATGGTTCGCAAGCAGATATTATCGAAAATAAAAAGGATTTTAAGATTGTAGAAGTAGATTACAACATGTTACCACAAACGTTGGAAGACTCGGATTTAACTTATATTGCAGGAACTTTAGCCCCGCGAGCGGGGGTAACTCAAGAAGATGCTCTCATTACTGGAGGACCTCTTGATGAATTTACCATGGTCTTGGCTGCCAGAGAAGATAATAAAGATAACGAGATTATTAAAAGAATAGCTGAAGAATTTGAGTCGACGGAAACACAAAAATTACTGATGGAAGAATTCCCAAATGAAATCATTTGGCCATGAAGCAGAGGATTGAAGATTCTAGAGAAATTAAAAGGAGGCATTTCTTTGAGAAAAGGCTGCCATTATGGCGGCTTTTCCTATTTGATTAAAGGGCTACTAAGAATTGAAGGTTATAAGAAAAGACGAGAATGTGCAGAAATGTACTTAAATTAATCGCCTTTTTTTATAATACAGAGAACCGTGCAGGTCAGTATAATAAATAAAAACCCCTACTTAAATATCTAAGAAGAGGTTTGCTCCTATTAGATTTGCCTAAATAAAAGATCGGATGAGATGGGTTTTTTGCCAATTTCTCTTGCCCATACTGATAATTGTCCAATATGGTGAACCTCATGTGTAATGATATGTTGGAGTACTTTTTCATAAGGAAAATGATATGTTTTACCGTTCTTACTTTTCACTTCCAGAACTCTTTTTTCAATATCACTATTATAAGATTGTAGATAGTTTAAGGTTTGGGATTTGGTAGTATTAGAAAACTCGATAACCTCTTCCAGATTTGAAATGGAATTAAAATCCTTAACTAATACTTGCGTTCCTTTCAATTGATTGATCCAGATTTGTTCACAATCAATAACATGAAATAAATTGTGTAGGAAACTTCCAAATCCACCAACCCGTTTTTTTGTTAGATTTTCCTCGGAAATATTCTTGCAAAAATCAAACCAATCTTCTCTTATCTGCCAATTATATAAGAACATATCTAACATTCAATTTCCCTCCAAAAATAAAATGATATTTCTGTTCTAACTATCCCAATTATAAATGGATTGCGACAAGTAATATAGCATAATAAAAGAAATCAAATTTATCCATGTAAAACCTCTCCAATTGGGCAAAATAAACGAAGGGAAATTCCCAATACTATGGAGGGAGTGATACATGTGGCAGATACAAATAAAAATAGACGTAAACATCAACATAAGGAAAACACAGTAGGATCAGGAATGGGGGTTGTTCCAGAAGATACGATAGCTCAAGCTCTGGACCCATTTGGAAACGCAGCTGCGACTGTTTCCCGTGAAGATATGGGAAACAAGGTGGAGAAGGACAACAACAAACCACGAAAGAATTATAAGCTTTAAGCAACGGCTTGGGCTTCAGTAAAAAACTGGTAATCCAGAATCTTATTTGGATTACCAGGTTTTTATTTTAAAAGAAAATTATCTTTAAACATCCTTTGACATATCAGCATAAGCCCTTTCAAGGAATGCTCTTTCCTCTTCTGTGAATGGATGGAGTATATTAGGTTCATCAAGTTGATTTGCTAAGTGTATTTGTTCCGCCCCTAACATAGACAATGTTTTATCGGAGAGAGCTGCCAACTGTTTGATGAATGCGAGTGCTTCATCCGACTTAGGATTTACTCCGTTCGCTACAAGTTTTTTCAAGTCCATAAACAATGAGAAGTATTCTTTGTCTAATTGTGCTCGTTCTGTACTTCTAAAATTGTGGATGGAGTCTTTGACTTTGCTTTGTTCATGTAGATTTTCCTCTTCAAAAAGAATGGAATGAATCATAAAGCAAAATAATGTCACGTCAATTTTTCCATAGCCTGAAATGATGGTTTGCATATGGTCTAATTGGTCGATGGTTTGTTGGATTTTTTCTAGTTCTGCCATAAGTTCTCTTTTCTTAAATGTAATGGAATCGATTAGCTGTTGTCCTTCTATATCATGTGAATCTAATACATCGACTATTTCTTTCAATGAAAAGCCGATGAATTTCAGGGATTGGATTTGCTGTAAACGTAAGAGGTCCTTTTGGCTGTATAATCGATGTCCTCCTTCTTTGTAGTCTGTTGGTTTCAGTAAGTCTATTTTATCGTAATATCTAAGTGTCCGTACGGTAACGCCCGTTCGTCTTGCCAATTGTCCGATTGTCAACGTATTATCTGACATGCGTATACCTCGTTTCTATATTCCTATCTTTGTTTTTAATGTAAGGAATAGCTGGATATTGATAAGGCTTATGAAGAGCTATTCGAATAATAGCATACAGGATGATGATGGTCTCTACAGCTAATATAGCGTATTTCACCCATGAAGGAAGCATACTGCTCATGATAAATAATGGAAATATCGTCAAATGGAAGTTCAGTGCTTTCCGACTTGATTCAGCGTGATAACCATTTTTCTTCCTCGTCATTATAAACATGATGAGAGGGGGGATGAACCCAAGAATCAGCGAGACGACAAGCATGAATTGGACTGCAAGTATTTCCTTTTTTGATGGATTATTCATTTTAATCACCTTTCTTATCTATTCTTAAATTTAAGTATAAAAGGTGACGTAGGTAGAGCTTCAAGGGGAAAATTTTATTAACATACATTATCTTGTCTGAAAATTTGCTGTTGACAGACTTATATTTGTTCAGTATGATATTGTTAATTCTTACCAAACAAGTGAATAGAATGATTTCTCTTATCAAGAGTCGGGGGAGGAACCTGGTCCGAGGATCCCGCAGCAACCATTACGAAGGTAATAAGGTGCTAATGCCAGCAAGCGTATGCTTGAACGATGAGGATGGAGATAACGTGTTATAAACTTCTTCCTCATTAGGAAGAGGTTTTTTTGTTTCTCAGAGAGAAATAAAGGTACTCCGTCTGCCATAAAACCAATTAAACATATGGGAAAAGTTACATTAAAAACAAAAGGAGTGTATGTTCATGAGTATCAAGAAAAAAATTCATTTAAATGGTTTTGTACAAAATTCACCTTCCCCGCATTCAACTGGGCTATGGAAGCATGAGAAGGATGAAGGGATCAGGCATAATCGGCTGGAGTATTGGACAGAAACAGCCAAAGTATTGGAGCGGGGAAAATTCGATGCTGTATTTATTGCGGATGTACTAGGCACGTATTCCGTATATGGTAATAGCCATGATGTCGCGGTGCGTCATGCGGTTCAATTGCCTGCGCATGATCCGTTATTAATTATCTCCGCCATGGCACAAGTTACAGAGCATATTGGTTTTGCACCAACCGTGTCGGCCACATACGCACAGCCATATGCGTTGGCTCGGCAGTTGTCTACTTTAGATCATCTAACAGAAGGACGTTTGGCATGGAATGTGGTGACATCCTATTTAGAAAGTGAAGCGGTTAACCTCGGGTTATCTGGACGGATACCTAAAAATCAACGTTATGACCGTGCAGATGAATTCTTAGAAGTGGTTTATAAACTTTGGGAGCATAGCTGGGAAGATGATGCGGTAGTTCATGATCGAGAAGCGGATACTTTCGCATTACCTGAGAAGGTTCATGCGATTAACCATCATGGAGAGTTCTTTAATGTACCGGGCATCCATTTGACAGAACCATCCCCACAACGGACTCCGGTATTATTCCAGGCAGGGGCATCTCCAAGAGGCCGGGATTTCGCCGCGAAACATGCGGAAGGGGTATTCACGAAAGGACATTCTTTAGAAGCATTGAAGAGGTATTCTGCAGATCTTCGCAAACGAACCGTAGCTCAAGGGAGAAATGCAGACAGCATCCGTATTTTTCCTATGGTGCTGCCTATCGTCGGTTCTACGGAGGAAGAAGCGTATGCGAAATATGAGGAATTAAAAAGTCATGTCAGTTATGAAGGAACAGCGGCTCTACTTTCAGGTCATACGGGAATTGATTTCTCCAAATATGATCCAGATCAATACATCGAAGACATGGAAACAGATGCGGTTCAAGGAAATCTGGATATGTATGCAAAGGACCCAAATAAAAGGTGGACGTTGCGCGAAGCGATTCTCAATCACGGACTTGGTAATGGCACAGTGAAATTCATCGGCACACCGGAGCAAATTGCAGACCACATCGAGGAATGGGCGACGGAAGGCGATGCAGATGGATTTAATATTGCGCAGAGCTATTCATTGGAAACCTTCCGTGAGTTTGTCGACCATGTTGTACCGGAGCTGCAGAAGCGGGGGATTTATCGGTTGGAATATGAAGGGAAAACATTGCGGGAAAATTTATTTGATACGGATTCTCCTTATCTGCCTGACAATCATCCGGCGAAAAGGCTATCCAGTCCAGTGATAAAGTAACTTACACTTCATGATGAAAGGAGAAAGAAATGGACAATATCGGTGTATATACATGGGTTGGGTTCCTTGTGTTTTTGGTCATCATGTTGGCTCTAGGTTATATCGGAGCTAGGCAAACGAAAAGTGTTCGGCACTTTGCATTAGGTGGAGGACTTGGCCCGATTGTGATGGGGCTTTCGTTTACAGCAACCTACATTAGTGCAGCTACTTTTCTTGGATATCCTGGTTGGTCCTATGAATGGGGGTTGACGAATCTTTGGCTGATCATTGCGATTATCGGTGGCGGAGCGATCGGGGTACTCATGGTTGCGAAAAGAATTCGGAAGGTGAACAAGGAACAGAAATCACTTTCCTTACCCGATTGGCTAGGCGACTATTATAAAAGTGACTTCCTAAGAGTAGGCACAGGGATAATTTTACTATTTAACATTTTTTATATCGCTGCGCAGTTTGTAGCGGGAGCAAGAGTTTTCGAATATTTACTCGGTATGGATTACACGACTGGGCTGATTCTTATTACAGCTGTTGTCGTTTTGTATGTATTTGGTGGAGGAGCTTTGGCTGATATTTATACCGACGCGGTTCAAGCAGTTTTAATGGCGATTGCCGGTATCATCGTGTTCGTTTCAGGGCTTGTTGTTTTTTGGAACAACGGTATTGCAGCAACATTTTCAGGCATAGTGGATAATCTGACCGCGCAAGATGGCAACCTGGTAAAGGTATTCAATCCGGAGTCCGCCCACTTCTATTCGCTCGGTGCGGTAATTGGTGCGATTACGATTCAATGGGCATTCGCATCGGCGCCACATTTATTTAATAAAGTGTTAGGTTTAAAGCATGACAAGGATTTAGGCAAAATGATCGTCACCTATGTGATTACGACCACCCTCTGTGTGCTCGTCATGTTCGGTGGGCTATACAGCAGGGTAGCACTCGGATCAGGTACCGTGGTTGCAGATCTAGCTCTAATGGGATATATCGAATGGGCGTTTCCGGCAATCATTGTGGCGTTTTTCGGGGTAGTTATTCTCGCTGCAGCGATGTCGACTACAGATGGATTGTTTGTTTCCATCTCTACTGTATTTGCCAATGATATTTTTCTGAAATTCCTGGTGAAACGCGGCTACGTGAAAATGGGAGAAGAGGAAGCGGAGAAAGTTGCATTAAAGATTAGTAGACTTGCTGTTCCATTCGTAGGTTTAATAGCGTTTCTTATCGTCCTCAAACCACCCGTGTACATGGGTGACGTAATGTGGATTGGCATTTCTGGTATTGCTGCTGGAACGTTAGGACCGATTCTGTATGCCGTTTACGGTAGACGCAAGCCTTCTCCAAGAGCAGCGGATGGTTCGATGGTGATTGGTTTATTGGCATATTTGATTTTATACTTCGGAGGAATCATGCAAAGTACGATGATCGCTGGAGCGGTAGCGACCGTCATTGGTATTCTGGCCATGATCATTCTCGCAAATGTGATGAAAGTGGAGGAAAGTGAACTGGAGATTGTGGCAAAGGCAGAATAAAAATTGGAAGGGAGAATGCATGATGTTTGTGAATGAAATGCTTTCAGTCTGGTTTTATGGAATGATCATCATTTATACCATTGTCGGATACTCGCTTTGGAGATGGTATTTCGGGAAAAAATAGGCTGACTATAGATGTTGTAAACACTCTTCAAGGGCCACTCACTATTCAAAGTCATGTAATAACCACCATTAGCTCAGTTAATGGTGGTTGTTTTATTAAATGATATAATGCAAGAGTAAAAGGAATATTCGCATTCAAGTAAAGAAGGGAGAGAGGCAAATGTTTAATTGGTTCCGCAAAAAGAAAGAAGAAAATCCGAAGCAACCGAAAATGAAAAAGAGCGGCGGAGATGGCGGGGTATTCATTCCTGGAGGCGTTGCTACGGAGTCGAATGATAAGGACAAAAAACATTCTTATGATGACTATAGCTCCGGTTTTGACTTTGGTGGATCAGATGGTGGCGGAGGCGGTGGCGATTGACTCGATTTGGATAATGCTTTATGTACATACCGTTTATCTTTTGAAGTAACCCTACAAACATCCTCCACAAGCCATATTGATAAGTATCGTATTTATGATATTCTTAAGGTAATAGAAAAAGAGGCAGGGTTATAGAAAGGTGGACGAAATTGAAAGGAAGAAAAGTTGTATTTTTAATGATCGGAGCCATGATTCTTGGTGCTCTTATCGTCTGGTTGAGTTTTCAACTCGTCGCTAACTCGGTACCATTTTAATGCAGAATAGCTTCATTCATTTTACATAATGTACGATATCTAGCACCAATCAAAAAGGTCTCTCACCCGTAATGGATGAGAGACCTTTTATTTGGACATGAAAAAAGTATACACATTGAAAAGAGCGCATACTTATAGTATAATATTAAACAGTTGACTTTAATTATAAACGGACATAGTTATCGTTATTTTAACTATACACTATTTCCGTTTGGAAGTCAACATTATCTTTGCATTTATTTTTAAAAAGGGGTGTCTTGGATGGATTCACAGTTTCAACAGGAACAAGAGCAACTGAATAATGTAAAGAAAGTAATACAACATGAAGTAGATAAGTTGGATAGTAAAACGAGACAGCGTAAGGAAGAGGTCATCCATTCCCGGAAACATTTCTGGGATGAGATTAAAATCAACGTAGATTCTTTTGACGATTATCTCGAAACCGTCCTCGCGATCAGGCAGGAAGCACAAGCCCTTGCTGTGAGCGAAACGACACATAGACATTCCTTCCAGCGTTTGTCGACACTTCAACAAATGTTGGATGTCCCATATTTTGGACGGATTGATTTTCTCGAGGAGGGTGATTCACAATCGGAAGAAATCTATATTGGTATCTCTACACTTCGAGATGAAACTGGTGAAAACATCCTGATCTATGATTGGCGCGCACCGATATCGAGTGTTTATTACGATTATCAGCCAGGACCTGCCCAGTATAAAACTCCGGGCGGGGTTATCAAAGGTGAATTGGAGAAAAAATGGCAATACCTCATCCGGAATGGCGAGCTCCAATCCATGTTTGATACGAGCCTGACTATTGGAGATGAAATTTTACAAGAAGTCCTTGGACAAGGGACAGATAAATATATGAACAGTATTGTAGCGACGATTCAGAAGGAACAAAACCGCATCATCCGGCATGACCGCGGAAGAATGCTGATTGTTCATGGTGCTGCGGGGAGCGGGAAGACTTCAGCAGCTCTGCAACGGATCGCTTACTTACTATATAAATATCGGGAAAACTTGAATGCGGACCAAATTATCCTGTTTTCTCCGAATACTTTATTCAGCAATTATGTATCCAATGTCCTTCCTGAACTTGGAGAAGAGAATATGCAGCAAGTCACGTTCCAGGAATATTTGTATCACCGTCTAAGTAACGACTTTGCAGTAGAGGATCCGTACGATCAGCTGGAGTATGTTTTAACTGAAACAGGTCGTCCAGAGTATGATGCGCGGGTTTCCAGCATCCGTTTTAAAGCGTCGGCTCAATTTTTGGATGTCATCCAAGCTTATGTGAAATCACTGGAAAAGTCCGGCATGGTATTTAAAGATATCAAGTTCAGAGGCGAGCCTATTGTTACAGCCCAAGAAATGGAAGAGTTTTTCTATCATGAAGACCTCTCGCTAGGCCTACAATACAGACTGGAAAAGTTGAAGGATTGGCTGCTTGATAAAGTTCGTGCACTGGAAAAACTGGAATGGAAAAAAGAATGGGTAGAGGAGACGATTGAGCTTCTCAGTGATGAGGAATATTATAAAGCGCAAAAATATTTGGCGAAAAAAGCGGGCTATACCCGGGAAAATAGTGACGATTATGATATGGATACGAAAGCATTGGCGCGGCTCATCGTCCGTCAAAGATTGAGATCCGTTCGTAAAAGAATCCGTTCTTTACGTTTTGTAGATATTAGTGCGATTTATAAACAACTATTTGAAAATCACGGTAAAATTCAAGAGTTGGTCGATGGAGAGTCACCTAAAGATTGGCCGGCAATTTGTGAAGTGACACTCCAAGAGCTGGAACAAGGCAGGATACTATATGAAGATGCCACGCCATTTTTACAGCTGCAAGATTCCATATTCGGCTTTCAGGCGAACCGTTCCATCCGCCATGTTGTAGTCGATGAAGCGCAAGATTACTCAGCTTTTCAATTCGAGTTTTTGAAGCGGTTATTTCCTGCAGCAAGGATGACAGTGCTTGGTGACTTTAATCAAGCGATTTTTGCCCATGCCAATGAAAAGGATGATTTCCAAGAGCTAACACAGCTTTATGGACCTGATAAGACAGAAGTCATCAACTTAACTCGGAGTTACCGTTCCACGAAACCAATCATTGAATTCACCCGGAGACTCATTCCAGAAGGAGATCAGATTATTCCGTTTAACCGGGATGGCGAGCGCCCTGCACTCACTACATTTGAAAATCATGATGAACTGCATGCCGAGATTACATCAAAAGTATCTGAATTAAAGGATCAAGGAAATGAAAGTATCGCCATCATCTGTAAGTCGGCTGCAGAAACTGAAAAGGCATATGAAGCTCTATCTGATATAGAGGAATTGAAAATGTTAAAAAGCAGCTCGATTGAATATGAACAGGGCGTCGTTGTTCTGCCTTCGTATTTATCCAAAGGTATCGAATTCGACGCGGTAATCATTTATGACGCATCAGAAAAAGTATACGGAGATGAGAGTCTGCGTCGGGTATTTTATACCGCCTGCACACGGGCCATGCATGGTTTACAGTTATACAGTGTGGGCGAGCCGACTAATTTTATTGAACAGGCAATGGAAGAAGGTTTTTTGAAAAATAAACCTGTCACAAGAAAGCACGGATAAACCGGAGGAATGAAAAAGATGTTGCTAAACTGAGAGATAGAAAGGAGAGGTTGTAGTTGGAGGGCCTTCAAAAAATGCTCGATAGCATCGAATATATAGAGAATAATTTAGACGATGAATTGGTCATGGAGGAGATTGCGGCAGTCGCCTGCATGTCTAAATTCCACTTTCAACGGATGTTCCATATGCTGACGGGATATACGGTGACGGAATATATCCGGAATCGCCGGATTACTATCGCTGCACAGGAGCTTGTATTTTCTGATGCGAAGGTGATCGATGTCGCCATGAAATATGGCTATGAAACCCCAGAAGCTTTTTCCAAAGCATTTCGGAGGATTCATGGCATCAGTCCATCCAATGCGAGAAAACATCGTCAATCGTTGAAGGCTTATCCAAAACTCTCTTTTCAAATTCAGTTAAAGGGTGATGTAGAAATGGATTACAAAATCGTGGAAAAAGACAGCTTTACGGTGGTAGGAAAGAGTATTCGTACAGGTGTCGTTGACGGAGAGAACCACCGGAATATCGCAGCTTTCTGGGATCAATCCAATCAGAACGGATTCACAGATGAGCTTGCTAAAAATTGTGGCTCTCTCGGATACTTGGAGTATGTATGGAATTTGATAAAGAACAGGAACATCTCACGTATTTAATCGGGGCAGAAAAAAACATCGAAGAAATTTCTCAAGATTGGGAGGTAAGACAGATACCTGTTGAAACGTGGGCTGTATTTCCGGTAAGAGGTGCTATGCCTGATGCGATGCCAAAAGTATGGGAGCGGGTATTTTCTGAATGGTTCCCAGCGACTGGCTATGAACATTCTGGCGGGCCGGAAATGGAAGTATACCTCAGTGATGCTGATCCGTATGCAGACGATTATTATAGCGAGGTATGGATACCGATAAAAAATTAATAAAGAATAATGGCGAATGGCTGAGATCTTGAGGTTACTCCTTTTGATCGGCTATTCGCCTATTTTTTTGAAAAATCTTATGATTGTTATTGACATCTTTTCGTATTTGTTTTACTATTACGTTATACGATATAACGTTGAACGTAATAGTTGGTGGAAAGGAGTGGAAACATGGTTAAGAAAAGCAGATTTTCGGAGAATTCCTTATTGATTTTAATCAGTCTCGCGGAGAAAGAACGTCATGGCTATGCGATTATGGAGGACATTGAAAAAAATTACGATATAAAATTAGGCCCAGGTACATTATATGGAGCAATTGCGCGTTTAGAGAAGGAAGGCTATATCCGTGTTCTTGAATCGGAAGACCGTAAGAAGCCTTATAAGCTCACGGAGGAAGGGCAGCAATATCTGACGGAGCAGCTGAAAGAAATTCAGAAATTCACCTCCATTGGTATGAAAAGGCTTGGTCTCGTATGAAGTGGCTGATCTACCTCTATCCCAAAAGTTGGAGAAGTCGATACGGCAATGAGCTAATGGAAGTATGGAAACAAACGGATAAGTCATTCAAAATAATCGTTGATTTACTTTTAGGCATTATCGATGCTTGGCACCTCGAATTAAGTGAAAGGAAATTCTGTGGTTTTCGGATGAGTCAAGTAGTCGTTTTAATCAGCTTCATCAATATCCTTATTATTTCCAAATTGATTTCACTAAGGGAGGTAATTTTATTGGAACAGATTGCGTTGATTATTTCCATGGTATCTTTTCTATTGGCGATCGTTCTATTAATCGCGAATATGTTTAAAGTTGGCATTGTCCCAGCCTTCTCCATGAAAACGAAATTGGCCAAAGCAGCAGTCGGTTTTATGGGGTCGTATGCAGTCTTTTTTGTCACCTTTTTAGTGTTGGCAAACTAAACATTCCACATTAAAAAAGCGGGTCCATCAGAGTTTTTCTCTGATGGACCCGCTTTTTGTGTCTATATTATAAGAAATTTAATTTGGTGTTGTGTAGTGGGGATTAGGATATGTTACTTCACATTAAGTAGTATGACATTCGTTACTACAAAAATAGCAACCATTAATCCTCTTATAACGGTGCCTTGTTTTTGCTATCTGAACAGCTGAACTACAAGTGTTATGGTAACCTAAATCATCAAAATTTTGAGAAGGAGAATAGCGACATGTAGAAGTATGAACTTCGTAATCTCCGTTACTTTGCATATTTACATTTAATAAATACTTTTGCAATACAATCCCTCCAAATAATATTTCCCCACCACACTAACGAACAGTACTTATTGGGTTCTTTCTGATTGATTCGTTTATATTCCTGAACCTGTATATTACCAAGTTTGGGGGCAATGAGTTAAAAGAACATCCAGAGGCGGAAGAAGCCATAGCTGAAACTCAAGAATTATTGAATCAAGCAAGGGCTAAAGTAGACAATTTAACGGATGTATTGCACGAGCATAAGTTTATATCATATACTGAAGTTGAGATATCGTATATACAAAAATTTGAAGAGCTGCTACAGGAATATTCCTCTTTAGAGAATTTAATGATAGATATTATCCCATACAGTACGGACGAAGAAATGAAAGAAGTAGAAAAGGGTGTTAGTCAGAAGTTCAAGATGAGAAGGTGGTTGAATAGGGACTTAACCTATTTCCATCCAAATGAAAACTTTTTCTTACATCCATTATATATTTACGATAAAAAATATGTCATTAAATGAGGAGAAAAACGTAAACTAAACGGATGTTCAAGCAATCAATCTATTGTTTATCACCTATTCGCTCATGGTTGAAATAAAATCAAAAAAAACAAGTATTTAATGGAAATCATAAGGCTGAACAAAGAAGGACCATTCTGGTTTATAAAACAATTATTCAAGAGAAAATAAAGGAAGAATCGTTTTCAAAATTTAAGGCGTATGATTAATTGAAACGGGTGAAGTCATCGTACTCGTTATTAGCATATGAACTAATTGGTGGAATGTAGGTTTAAGAAAATTTTTATAGCGGGTTTGATTTTATGTATAGAAGATTTTAAATGAATATAATTAACGGAAGCAACACTATACGGGGTTGCTTTTTGTTTACACCTTTTTTCTCCAAAAGAAGAAATTGATAGATGAAACATATTTGGAATTAACATTAGTGTTTTTATTACTGTACATGCTATTCAAGATTGAAGTCCAATCACCACCCGGTCTTCAAGTACAAGTGGTAAGATTCAGGCGGTGATTAGACACTTTATATCATTCAACTATCATTTTCAATCCCGTTACTTTACTCCTTGGTACCCTCGGATCATGTTGTACAATAAAAGCTTTTTGAAAACGATTGATGTATTCTTCTTCGTGGGTTTTTGGTGTTAAGATGATTAATTTTCTTTGCAGCTGGTTTACGTATAAATCGAATACCTTTGATTTTCGATGTTCGTCAAGAGCGCTGTCAAATTCATCAAGGACGATAAAACCTGGTGCAGTCTCAATGTTTTGAAGCAGAGCTAATGCGAATAAAAGTGAGCTTAACGATTCTTCCCCGCCCGATACTCCTTTTCCGACTTTACCGCCACGTGCTTTTACACTAACGTCCTCCATTGGTCCACGGTGTCCTTCTTTTCTAGCTCTAATATACAAGTGGAAATGTGTCCGTCCTTGCTTATCTTCCTGGGAATCCCAGCCGATGTCCCCTTCAAATTGAAATTCACCCATATAGACGGTGAATCGTTTCTGAATTTCCAAGACGCGCATATTAATCGTTGTTTCCAAAGCGAATTTCAGTTTGTCTGTTCTTTCTTTATCAGCTTCCAAAAGGACTTTTGATTGTTTAAATTCATGGTCCAAGCGTTCATATTCCGATTTCGCTGTATCATAGTTTTCCTTTGCTGCAGGGTCTATACCATCCTCACTCCGGGCACCATTGAACATAACCTTGCCGTTTTGTAGTTGGTTTTTTAATGCTTCTTCAGATGTAGGTTGGTCTCTAGTGAACTGAGCTGTATATTCCTTGTATAACTCTGGAACAAGGTTTTGCATATCTTGCAGCTCCTGAATCACTTGAATCAGTTCATTTTCGTTGATTGCTAAACGGTTTGAATATCTTTGGATCTGATTATTTAAATCTCTTTCCTCGCGCCCGATGTCTTCCAATTCTTGTTGTTTATCATCTATCTTTCGTTTTGTTCTTGAAATTGATTTGCTTAATTTTTCCAGATCAGAATCTAGGCGGTCTAATTTTAAATTCAAAGATTTAATCTCTTGCACAGTCTCTTTTTCAAGCTTTACTACGTACTGCAGCTTTTCATATTTTTCTTTACTTGCTCCAAGTTCTTTATAAAAATCAAGTTCTTTTTGAACGATTTTTAGTTGTTCAGTCAATTCTGCACTCGTTTGCATCAGGCCGGTTGACTTAGTTCTGAGTTCATTGATTGTCCAATTTAAAGTCTGTTCTTTTTCTAAGTAAGATGTAAACTTTTCTCTCCGCTGCTCCCGCTCATGCCGGTTGGTCATAAAAGCTTCTGCCTCTTTAACTTTCTGAATCTCACTATTTAAATACTGGAAGTCTTCCGTATCTTCCTCAATAACTTTTTGAAGGGAATCTGCTTTATCCTCCAGGCTATGAATTTGATGTGAAATTTCTTGAAGTCGGATTTGAATCGCTTTTTGACTTAAAATATACGCTTGCTTTTCCTGCGGTCCACGAATGCCTCGTGAATCGATCAATATCTCATTGCCGATCCTAGGCTCATTATCTTTAAAAAATTGTCCTATCCAGAAGAGTGCTTTAACTGCGTGATTATATTTATTCTCGGCTATATTGTTTTTTACTTTCAAATGAATCTCCGGAAGATGATCTCGCCAACGGTCCGGGATAATTTCCATTAATGGAACATGATACAAATCATTTGGGGGAGATGCGGTTTTACCATTAAAAAATACTGTATATTTGATGGAATTGAACAAGTTTTCATCATTCACTTTGGCAGATTCATCTAATTCAATAAGCTCCCTTAATGGAAAGGCCGCTATTCCACGTTCCCGGAAATAATCTAGTGATTGCTTCTGGCGGTCGGAAACGTTCCGGTCCTCCTGCAGTGCCATCCGTTCGTCCTTTAAAGAATCAATTTCCCGTTTTGTCTCGTGGAGCAGATCCTTATTTTCCTGGATAGTCTGGTTTAGCCTGCTAATGTTTTCCTCAACACTAAAACTGCTGCCGAATCGAGTGAGGCGTTCCAAATGATCTTTTTCCTGAATGTCATCTTGAACGATTTGAGCCTCTAATTTGGCCTTTTCATTAATGAGTACGATACGATTCTGTTCTTTATCATCGATTTCCTTTTCGAGCAGGCTTTGTTCCTCAGAAATCTTTGTGAGTTCGTCTGTCAGCCTGGTAAACTCAAGATTTGCTTGTTCTTCCGTTCGTTCAATTCTTTTTTTCCTAGCCATCAAGTCTTCGAGTTCTTTCTCCAATGACTCTTTTTCAGCCACAATCTTTGTATTTTCATTTTCTTTATCTTCTAGTCTCTCGGACACTTCGTCAATAATCTGATTTAACTTATTGGTTTCTGCCTCTAATTGTTTCAGTCTTTCGATGGTTTCTTCTTTTTGTGCGAAAATAAGTCCTGAATTTTCTTTAGTCTCTTCCAGCTCTCCGTTTAAATCTTCCAGCGATCGTTTAAGCATCTTTATTTCGTTGTTATAATGCAACTCTAAAGAAAGCAAGGCTTCCAACGATTGTTGGGCTCCAGAACGCAGTCTCCTCTGGTTATCTATGAAACGATCCAAAGCCGTCTTTAAAATGCTTAAATTTTGCTTATGAAACAACATGTTTTGTTCTGCCTGGCGCATCGTTTCTTCGGCTTCTTTTACTTTTTCAATGCTTTCTTCCCAGTTTCTTTGCATATGATCAATACCATGCATTTCACTGAAGATCCGAAACCGTTCCTCGGAATTCATGACGGCAAACTGGTTCACTTCTTGCTGATACCAGATGAGATAGAACAGATCCGGGTGAATTTTGTAGCGGAACTGGAGATCTTTTTTATAGGCCGAAAAGTTATGGTACCGATCCCCAGAAGTATATTTAGTCGTACTTTCCCACTCATCAGCATGGTCACCTTTTTGGACAATAAATTCCCTTTTAATCGGCTGACCAGGTTCTTGTACAATATAAATCGTAAACTGAATAAAAGCAGGTTCATCGATTTTCATCGAGCCCTCGTTTCTGAATAAAACGGAGACATGTGCTTTCCATACTTGGTCAGGAGGCAGATTCCTGGATTTCAACCCTTCGATGTCCACTTTCGATGAGTATAGGGCTGCTCCCATACAGAAGGTGAGTGTAGATTTATCAGATCCGTTTGGACCGGTTATCATCACATGTCCATCCCCGCCTAAATCGAGAGATGACGGCAGAAAGTCACGGATTCCGGAAAATTGTAAACGATATGGAATCATTCTTCTTCTCCTTTCTGATAGATGTTATAACGTTTGAAGAACTTCAGGACTTCTTCTTTGTTCAACTGGTTCGATTGACTAAATTCTGCCGTACGGCGCAAAAATGAATCAGAAAACATATGTACGCCGATTGCTGTTAATTGGTAGGCTTTTTCATATGAATTGGAATCATACTCCTCAATTGCACCGATTTTTTTTAAAGTGTCCATTGCGATGGAAATCTTCTGGTTCGCTTTTTTCGTTTTGTGTCCAAATGCTTCAAGCAGCTGTTCAAACAGACTGAATTCATGCTGCAGTACCTCTTGCTGATAAAACATAAATAACAAAATAGCGAGACTTTCTTTGGATAACGTGTTCCGTGCTGAACGGGCAGGGACGCGCATCATCACAATGACTTGATCGCGCCGCTCATCAAAAATCAGCTGAAAATACCGGCTTACTGCCTGGTTCACCCGGGTCAAGAAGGAAAAGAATGCCTCATCATCCTGCTGAATGTGGAGCAGTTTTTCCACTTCTTTACGGGTTAGTCCGAAATTTGCCGACCGGATGGTGGCGGAGGAGGAAAACAGGATATTCATAAATGCCAATTCTTCCGTTTCTGTCAAGACCCCTTTTAACGTACTAAGTGCATTTAATGGCTGAAAATTTTGTGAAGCGTGTTCGGATTCCATTGTTTCATTCTTTTCCATGTGGATCACCTTGCTTTCCTTTTTGTTTGGAGATGATATGTTCGCCGTCTTTAGGATCCATCCAATCCCAGTTCTTGTTGAATTTTTGCTTTATGTCTGTATATTCAGGAGGGTGGATGTGAATTTTTTTATTGCCAACGAGGGCGGCAACCGCAGTAAGGGCGTTGACTGCATCTGCCCATTTATCAGAAGTGGCTTCAATGACCACTTCTTCCATGGATGCTTGCTGGACCTGTTCGATATATTCTTCGATTTCTTCGGTTTGAATGAGTGATTTCGTCAAGAGCCAGTTCGTATCACCAAACAGTTCTTCCATCTCATCTCTCGTAGCTTCTTCCGTTACATATTCGATTTCGTCATCATCATCTACTATCGGGTCGACAATCGGTTCATAGTTCTCCAGATAATCAATGGCTTCGTCGATGGCCTCACCCGGGATGGGGGAAGCAAATTTAATCGGAATCCATAACCCATCCAGTGCCTCATCTTCATATTGATTCTGCTCCATAAAACTGAACATTTGATGGACGTTTGGAATATCAGAGTCAAGCGGCGGATCGAACATGGAAAGGATGAAACGACGAATGAGTTCCGGTTTGATTGTCGTGGAGATAGGTGTTGTCTGCATGTTGGTGAATTTCATATACTTATTGATCATTCCGAGACTTAAGTTCGTTCCCTCTGATAAAGTCGCCGTTCCCCTTTGCATTAAATTTGTCAGGATTAGACTTTCATCGATGGTTTTAAACATTTGAATTCTTTCCTCAAGCTTTTCCTGTAATTCTTCCATTAAGTAATGGATTTTTTGTAATTGCGGAAGCGCATTGCGGTCCGCCAGCATTTCCAATTCCCGTTCTTTTAAAATCGCGATAGCATTTTCAACATTACGGATTAAGCTGGCAATTTTATTTCCGCCTGAAATGCCATGATCATCATAAGCCTCACTTAATTCTGCATCACGTCTAGCCTGGAAAAGGGAACGTCCAATATCATCCTCAAAATGATAAGCTAGTGAATCATTCGCAAGCCGGAGCAGAACGTCCATCATCCGCTTCCCTAAATCCCGCATTTTAATTTGTGTCTGCTGTTTAGATAGCCAGTTATTGTTGACTAGTACATTGACGATTTGGGCTACTTTCTTTTTGGAGGGGGGGTCCGGGTCTTTATAGCGATTTTGATAGCGATAGTACAACTGTTCTGCATTTTCAATTCGGTCATCTAAACCGAGGGCTTCTTCATTAAGCAACTGTAGAATCCTTAGGAAACGCAGGATTTCAACTGGAGAGTCGAAAACAGCCTGCGAGCCGAGTTCGCGTAATACGCTTGCCAAAGTAGAAATATCCCTCATCGTCTGCAGTAACGCAGGGCTGTCATCTTTTTCCTTGAATATTGAGATTAGTTGTTTATCCACCTTTTCCATAGAATTACATCTCCTAAAATTTCTTCTTGTTCCATACTTTTCTTCTGCAAGAATTGATTCATTTCATCTAGGTATTTCTCCTGATCTTTTAAAATCTTGCCATCTGGACCGATCCATCTAATGGAGTGTATATGTTTAACTAAGATGTTGTACAGTTCATGAGCAATAATCTTGCCGTCTTGATCATAATCCGTCCAGATGATTGCTTGTTTCAGATTACTGTTATTTAGAATTTGTTCGATAAAGTTACGGTGTGCTGAGCGGATATGACCATCACAGCACAACAATAAAACATTTTCATCTTCCAAAAATTCGGGCTGTGAGGCGATACGGGATAGGATTCCGCGGTTTTCAACAATCCAAAAAGTCATTGCATTAGTCTTGTATTGATCTAATTCTATTGATATATTCGTTACCGCGTGTACAGGCCCGTGAGAGAAAGTAGCGTACTGGCCAATTACATCTCCAGAGAAAAAGACAGGGGTAATGTGACCAAAACTTGTTAAACCAAATTCTACGGCCGGGTAGCCGCCCCATTCCTCCAGTAGCTCAAGAAATTCCTCCTGATTCCGATCAAATGCTTTGGACCCGCCAATCGTTTGATAGTAGGCAGCCCCGATTTCTTTCCAGTCCATTTGTTGTCTGGTAGAACCGAGCCGTAAAAAGGCTAAGCTGAAATGCAGGAATTTCATTCGTTTATTAAGTGTCCATTTTTTGGGGAAGAACGCGGACTCCTTTAACAGATCCACCCCTTCACAGACAGCCAAAAATTTTTCTTTTATATGTTGATGCATTCGTTGTTTGATCATCGGTTGATCTGCTTGAAGATGGATGTGAAGAATGCCGTTTCTGAGTTGATTCAATTCTTCTGTTAATTGTACATCTTGCTGTTCTTTCATGCGAAGCTGGTATTTGAATAAACGGTGACCCATTCGATAATATTGACTTGCGACCGTTTTGCTATCCGGTTTGAGGCGGATTTCTTTTAGGATCCATCCTTGTTCCAGCAATGTCAAAGTTTTGGGATCATCATGATTTAAAGAGAGTTTTTTCCTAGGGGTTAGTTTGAGATTTTTCAGTAAGAAATTAACTTCAGTATCCTTTGTCTCTGCATGAACAGCGCCAGTAGTGATCATTCCAACTTTTCGGAGTGTCCGTTTTGTTGTCTTTAGGATTGGAATATCGATAAAGTCTCCTTCTGTCATATTGTTCAAATCTAATGTCTCGCCTTTTTTTAGTATGTATGTATTTAGGTATTCTATAAAGCTATCTTCCACTGAGCATCCCCTCATTTTTTACTAATATTGTAACATGAGAGAGAGGATATAGGTTAGTAACTGTTTTGGAGCCGATGATTGCGAAGATCACAATCGCATGGACTAAAGGTCTATCTACTATCCAGTAAACCTCAAGCATTAATTTTTCGTTTGAATACGAAAAACAAATATAACCAATATAAATGATTACTAGCCAAAAAAAATAAAAAGTTTACCAAAAAGCACCCCCAAACTCCAACTTCATTCGATTATAGAAGTGAAGGGAGGGAGATGCGATGCAAAGACGTACTTTATCCGTAAATGATGTGGCGGAATTTCTTGGCTTACATAGAGATACGATCTATGAATTGGTCAGAGAAGATAAAATTCCACATATCCGACTTGGCGGGAGAATCTTTTTTCTGGAAGATGTATTGGAAGATTGGCTGCGTAAGGAAATGAACTGATGGCGAATGGCTGATTCGGAAGCTGAAAACTTTCGATCCGCCATTGGCCTTTTCGGCATGAAAAAATTAGTTGGAGAAATATTGGAAAAGGAGATTAAAAAACGATGGCGAACTTTAATTTTCACAAGGAGAAAAATATTTTTATGGATTGGTTGATGATGAACAGAATGTCTACTGGAGAAATCGTGCTTTGGCATACGTTAATGAATATCGGCAACAGGATGGGACAGAAGAATCAAATCAACACACCTTCCTCGACGTTGATGTCAATGACGGGTTTATCGAAGCAGGGGATGTATGATGCAAGAAAAAAACTGGAGAAGCGTGGGATGATTCGGGTGAAACAAGGAAGCCGGAATCAAAGTCCGATTTATGAAATGGTTCCTCTGAAATAGGCTCTGCAAATTTATGCTTATGGTCAAGCTTTAGGTCAACCTTCGGAAAAAGAGACTGAAAACTTGACCCCCAACTTGACTCAAAATTTGACCCAAAACTTGGCCATCTATAAAGAGAAAGAAAAAGAAAAGAGAAGAGGAGGAGTGATATGCTCCCCTTTAAGTAGACAGATTAAAAAATAAAAATCTGTTTACTTTGGGGGAGTTTTTTTATGTCCAATAATTACTATTCAGTTGAATTTAAATATGAAGTAATCATGGCTTATAAATCTGGAGAATATTCTTTTTCAGAAATATTTTCAAACTATAAAATTAATAAGAATACCTTGTATAGGTGGATTGAAAAGTTTGATAGATATGGAAAGGAAGGATTAGCTGATTCAAGAACTTGGAAACGGTATTCAAAGGAATTAAAGGTAGCTGCAGTTAAAGATTATTTGTCAGGGGAGTACTCTCAAAATGAAGTCCTTCGAAAGTATGACATATCTAGTAGTGGGGTATTCCACCGATGGATTAAA
>NZ_JBHUDE010000001.1:0-25960 GCF_042678205.1 Oceanobacillus luteolus | reverse complement strand
CAAAAGGTGTCCTTTTTGTTTACTAAAATTATGATAAATAGAAAATAGCTTCGCGCAAAAAGCGCGAAGCTATTTTCTATTTACTGGGGTTTTGTCCCAGCCTCTATTTAACAATTAATTTTTATTTACTGAAGCATCATAAATGGTTTCCACTGCTTCATCAAGGGCTCGGTTAAATTCTTCATCCGTTTGATTGACATTCAGGTTTTGTGTCAGTGCCCTGGAGAAGCTGGCAACGATTCCTTTATTTTCTTTTAATTTCTCATTTGCTTCATCTAATGGATATCCACCTGATAGAGCAACTACCCGAATGATACGAGGGTGCTCGACTAATTCTTTATAAAGATTTGCCACGGTGGGGATAGACAGTTTGAGCATGACATCTTGGCCCTCAGCTAATTCGTTCAACTGCTTGAGAATTTCTTCTTTGAGAATCTCTTCTGACTGTGCTTTATCCTCGCTGAAAATATCTACCTCAGGCTCTATGATTGGTACCAGTCCAGAAGCCAGAATTTCCTTCCCGATTTCAAATTGCTGTTCGACGATTTGGCGGATGCCTTCTGGATTTGCCTTTTTAACGACGGAACGCATTTTCGTGCCGAATATATTCCGTTCGTTTGCGCGGTCCAATAACTCTTTTAAATTTTCAATCGGTTTCATCAGTTGTACACCATTTTCTTCATCCGCAAGTCCCTTATCTACTTTTAGGAAAGGAACAATCCCTTTTACTTCTGCAAGATAATCCCCAGTGTACTTTCCTTCAATTTTTCGATCCATCGTCTGTTCGAAGAGAATAGCACCAAGGATACGTTCAGAATTAAAAGCAGGTGAGGTAATGATACGAGTACGCATGTCATGGACGAGGTCAAACATTTTCTCTTCATCATCATATTGATCTTCTGTTATCCCATAATTTTTCAGGGCTCTCGGTGTACTGCCACCACTTTGATCAAGCGCTGCGATAAATCCATTTCCGTTACGGATTCTTTCAACTTGTTTTTCCTGCATGAATTCCACTCCTCTTCCTTGAGATAAGAGCTTATATGCTCCGCTTCTACCTTATTGTATCATTAAATATTGAAAAGTCAGTTTTTAAATTTAATTAATAATAATCAGTTCACCATCTTGCAGCAATGGCTCACTTAACCAGCTGGAATGAGGGAAAATAAAGGTCCATGGCATACTTGTATTGGCCGTAACGGTTAAGCCTGGAAAAGAAAATGAATGTTCCGCTACTGGATGATTGGTTTCATAATAGGATAGCTGCAGATTCTCGATAGGAAAATCAATGTCAGTAAAGTTATGGATAAGTACTGTAACAAGTAATGCATGTTCGTGGTTAAATGCTTGTTTTATAGGCAAAAAAGTAATTTCTGTGTGTAAATCGTCTTTTGATGAGTTGAATAGTTTTATGATTTTCTCCCGATCGTTTGGGGCAATCTGTTTGTCCCAGGCCGACTGGAATACTAATTGTTGCATAGCAATCACTCCTTCGGTTAAGCGTAACAGAAATTGGTGATTGAAACCAATATGGAAGTTGTATGGCTTTAAGAGGATTTATAAAGGTTATACCCGCTTAAGACAACTGAATATTAACTAGGTGTAAAGTTTTTCTAAAGAATTGCAAATAAATTTACCCAAAAATCTTTTTTATTAGGCTATAATAGTAGAGTAGCATATTTTAGGGGGATTAGAATGACAACCATTAAGAAAGCAGCCAACAAATTTTATGTGGGTGAAGACGTGAAGTCACCACTTGCTGAAATGACGTATTTGGAATCTAGTAAAACAATGCTCGTTATTGATCACACGTATGTCTCTGATGAACTTAGAGGTCAAGGTGTTGCTGGAAAGTTATTGGAACAAGTCGTTTTATATGCTCGAGAAAATAAGAAGAAAATCAAGCCTCTTTGTGTATTCGCAAAGAAACGGATGGAAGAAACAACGCAGTACCACGATGTACTGGCTGAGTAATGTGACGTATTAAAACAATTTCTACTAAACTGGTAGTGGAAAATTTTTTATCATAAAGGATGTGTAGAATGATGTACCTGACTGTTAAGGAAACGGCAGCGTATTTATCGATGCCCGAGGAGAAGGTCACGGCACTTATTCTTCAAGGTAAAATTCGTGCAGTTCATGACGGAAATACCTTTTTGGTGAATAAGGAACAGTTTACTACACATTTTGAACAAGTGGAGAAATATCGGTTGATGATTCAAGAATATTTAAATGAACCGATTCCGGAAGACATAGATGTAAAAGATGAAGATTAATGACTTCATCGTGCTGAATTAGGCGAGCATATAAGCTCGCCTTTTTGGCTGGAAAAATAAACATCTGGGCTAGACAGCAACTACTTCTCCGTAGAAGCTGCAAGCACCCGTCTAGAAATGGAAATATATCAGTCAGTAAGATAAACTAAGGAATAGGTATAAGTTGGAGGGAATAGATATGCAGAAGCTTTTACTAGCACAGCTTGGAGTTATTGGTGTCATCTGGATTGGTATGGCATTCTTCTTTAGCGATATGACAGATACAAGTAAACGGATCTTTTATATCGTGACTTCCTGGCTGCTATTTATAATTGTGATGGTAGTGAAAAATTTTATAAGACAAAAACGAAACGATAAAGCCGAATAGGATGGATTTCTAATGTTAACTGCTGAAAATTTATATAAATCATTCGGGGAAAAAGTTCTTTTTGATCAGATTTCTTTCTCGATTGAACCACAGGAGCGTATCGGTTTGATCGGTGTAAATGGGACTGGAAAATCAACACTTCTGCGGACGATTGCTGGATTAGAGTCTTTGGAACATGGAAAGATTAAACATGCGAAAGACTATGAGATTGAATATTTAGCTCAGGATCCCGAACTGGATCCTTTGCTTACAGTGATGGAACAGATTTATTTCGGAGATTCTACAATCATGAAGCTTCTGCGTGCATATGAGCAAGCATTGCTTGAGCTTCAAGAGGATCCCGGAAATGAAAAGCTTCAGGAGAAACTTCTCTTTATGCAGCGTCAAATGGACGAGGAAGACGCATGGGAAGCAAGTACTCAAGCGAAAACAATACTAACCAAATTAGGAATTACAAAGTTTGATGAGCCGGTTGGAAATTTATCCGGCGGTCAGAAAAAAAGAGTAGCTCTTGCTAAGGCGCTCATCCAACCGGCCGATTTATTGATTCTGGATGAGCCGACAAACCACTTGGATCACAGCACAGTTGAGTGGCTCGAGAAATATTTGCAGAGTTACCCGGGCGCTCTACTTCTTGTTACTCACGACCGATATTTCTTAAATCGTGTTACAAACAGGATTTATGAATTGGATAAAGGGAATCTTTATATATACGAAGGTAATTATGAGATTTTCTTGGAGAAGAAAGCAGAGCGGGAAGAGCTGGAGAGAAGCAGTGAAATTAAGCATCATAATGTACTTCGCCGAGAGCTTGCATGGCTGCAGCGGGGAGCGAGGGCCCGTTCGACTAAACAGAAAGCTCGTATTGAACGAGTCGAGGAAATGCAAGAGAAGAAATTTAATACGTCTAAACAGGACTTAGAGGTACAAATCGGTTCCGCACGTCTTGGGAAAAAAGTGTTGGAAATGAAACATATCTCCAAGCGATTTGGGGAAAAAGAGATTTTACAAGATTTTAATGAACTGATTATTCCTGGAGACCGAATCGGAATTATTGGTCCTAATGGTTCAGGTAAATCGAGCCTCCTTCATATGATGGCTGGGCGTCTTTCTCCGGATTCTGGAGAAATTGAAGTAGGAGAGACGGTGAAAATCGGTTACTATACACAAGGTGATGAAGAGCTCAACGGGGAGCAACGGGTTATTGACTATATTAAAGAAACGGCGGAAGTTATTCAGACTGTCGATGGTTCTGTAATTACAGCAGAACAGATGTGTGAGCGATTCCTCTTTCCCCGCAGCGAACAGTACTCCTATATCCGCAGACTGTCAGGTGGAGAGAAGCGAAGACTTTATTTACTTAAAATCCTAATGACCGAGCCAAATGTACTTTTCCTTGATGAACCGACGAATGATCTCGATACGCAAACACTAAGCGTATTAGAAGAGTATTTAAATCACTTTCCTGGAGTTGTCATCACGGTGTCCCATGATCGCTATTTCTTAGATCGTGTTGCAGAACGGTTGATTATTTTTACTGGTACTGGACGGACCAAGCGTTTTATTGGTACGTATAGTGAATATTTGGAGACGATAAGCGGAACGGTAACGAAAGAGCGAACCAAATCAGAAAAAAATCCTCCAGTCGTTAAAGAGAAAAAGCGGAAGAAGAAATTAACGTATCAAGAACAGAAGGAATGGGACACGATTGAGGATGACATCATGGCGTTGGAAGAACAGGTGGAGGCGTTAGAACAAGAGATTGGAAATGCTGGCAGTGATTCGGAAAAAGTGCAAAAGCTCTTTGGTGAATTGGAAGAAGTGAAACAGAACCTGGACAGGAAACTTGAGCGTTGGGAAGAATTATCACTCCAAATTGAAGCTTTTGAAAATGACCGACAGGTTTAAAATAAGGCTGAAAAGTGAATCATTGATAGATGTGGACAACATTAAATGGCTATTTTCAGGAGGTTGCATATGAAGTTATACCAGGTGCGTAAAGGTCAATTCGTTTTTTACAAAAACGAGTTGCATAAAGTATACTCTGTCAAACCGATGTTTAAGCAGTCGGTCCATTTGTATCGGTTGAAAGATATGGAGCAAATATTAACCAAGGCAAGTGAAATCGAACTTTATAAACCGAAACATAACGATACATTCATTTTTTATGGAAAACGTTATACCATTGATCAGTATACGAAGCCGGAGCCGGGCGATTATATTTTAATTACAAAACCAGCTCCAGATTTACTAGATCACTATTCCTTAAATGAAATAGAGAAGGTCGAAAGTGTTGATGATGTAAGTGTGACTACCACAAGAGACAATGGGGTAAAACACCATGAATATGTCGTCATGGTACCAGGTAAGAATGATGCGAGCCAGGAGATTGCTTACTATGACAAAGACCTTGTTCCAGAAGAACAACGCTTGAAGGATGAATCCATTTCTTATTTGGCAGAGAAGGATAAAATGCTTCAACCGTACGTAGGCGATGTATACCTCGATAAACGGAAAAACACGAGAGCAATGGTGATCGCTGTTTCGGAATCGGAAGTTATACTGGGTCACGGCGTCCATGTCCATGTAGCAGAGTTGCTTAACGAAGATAGTTTTGAGTTGGTTTATCGATATAGCGGGGACTGAGCTCCCGAAGAAAAATAGCGTAACTCCTTTATGAAGGTGTTACGCTATTTTTCTGTCTATAGCTCATGGAAATCAAGAATGCGATGGCAAACTTGGTTTAATAATTGTTTATCATGACTAATTGCCAGTAAACCAATGTTCCGCTGTTTAACAACTTTTAAGACAACACTCCAAATTTCCACTGTACTGATTGCATCGAGCATTGTAGTTATTTCATCAAGGATCAGAAACTTCGTCTTCGGATGTAACGCACGGACAATCGAGAAACGTTGAAACTCTCCTCCTGATAATTCGCTTGGCCAGCGGGACAACCATTCTTCCTGGATACCAAGCATATGAATCACTTCACTATCCAACATACCACTTTCTTCAAGTACTTGTCCCATCGTCCATTTAGGGTTAATAAACTGCTCCGGATGTTGTCCGACAAGTTGAATTGGATTTCGTCCTTTTCTGTGTTCATGTCCATTAATTTTTACGGAACCACCATCTGCTTGTTGATGACCTGCAATAATTCGAGCAAGTGTTGTTTTACCTGCGCCGCTTTCTCCCATCAAACCTACAACCTCTCCTGGTAGGACATCGAAATTGATATCCTCGAGAATCTGTTTACCGTTAATCGAGTAGTTTAGATTTCTAATCTGAAGGGATTTATCACCAGGAGATGGTGACGATTTTTTTTTATAATTGGACTTTAGGATTTGGTTGCGTGCATTCCACAATTCATTTGTATAGCTTTCCTTTAAGTTTTCCCCATTACCATTAAAATGTCCTGCTTGGACGGTTTCAATGGTTTCTCCTTTATTCATAATGACAATCGTGTCCGCTATCTTCAATGCGGTATCTATATCATGGGTGATGAACATGACCCCTTTTCCATCATCAGCAAGACTTCTAATAAAGCTCGTTACTTCCTGAAGTGATTGTGAGTCCAATCCCGGCGTTGGTTCATCAGCAATAATTAATTCAGGATGACCGACAAGTGCGATTGCCGAAAGAACTTTTCTTGCCATCCCACCAGATAGTTGAAACGGATAATAATTAGCTACATCTTCGTTTAAATTTACTTTCTGCAGAATATCTCGTTGTAGCGCTTTGCGGTGACCACTATGCTTCAGAGCTGTTTGTATTTGTTTTCCTACTTTCATGAGCGGATTGAGGGCGTTGACAGACTGAGGTATCAAAGATATCTCATTTCCTCTAAGTTTTTTCTGTCTATCTCTTGTTAAGGGTTTGCCTTGATAGTGCAATTTGCCTTCTGTGATTGCATTTTCGGGAAGGATCCCTAATATCGCATCTGCAAGCAAACTTTTTCCAGAGCCGCTTGCTCCGATAACTGCCACGACTTCCCCTTTATTGATCGTCATATTCAATTTGCGAACAACCTGCATCCGCTGCTCACGTAATCCCTTTTTATACAAACGGAAAGTGAGTGCAAAATCCTCGACCTCCAACAGAGGAGTTTTTTCATTTTCTATATTTGTTAAAGCCAATGATTTTTATACTCCTTTCTGTCCGTGAAACGGATCTACCCATTTACGAATATGTTGTCCGAGCGTATCAAAGAGAAGAACCATCAGGAGTAATGACAATCCTGGGAAAACAGCGAGCCACCACTTTCCGGTAGATAAGTAACGCATGGATTCAGATAAAATAATCCCGATAGAAGGCTGTTCAGCAGGTAATCCGAAACCTAAAAATGAAATGGCAGCTTCATGAAGAATCGCATGCGGAAACAGCAAGAGAAACCCGATAAAAAGCTGTGGCAATAGATGGGGCAGTATATGTCTTCTTGCAATCCAGATAGGAGTCTTGCCTAATTGTTTGGATAAATGGACATAATGAGCTGTCTTAACCTGCAACATCTCAGCCCTTAGAATACGGGTCAAGCTCGGCCAATGTGTAAGGGCTAGCCCAATTACAACTCCCTTAAATCCCCCGCCAATGGCAAATGAAATCAAGAGCAATAGGACGAGGTGGGGTACACTGAGAAATAGGTCGATAAGCCAGGTGACGATTCGATCAAGGGCGCGGTTCCATGATGCGATAAGTGTGAACGTTAGAGCAATCATTGCACTTGATGAAGCGGCAAGCAAGCCGACAAAGAAGCTAAGTGCCAGTCCTTTCAATGTCCGCGCAAGCATGTCCCTGCCAAGCCAATCTGTTCCGAATAAATGGTCGAGCGAAGGCTCTTGGTTCATTGCATCAGGATTAATTGCAAGTTTATCATCACCGATGACTATTCCTGTAACAATCATTCCTAGAAGCAATAGTAAGGAAAAGATGATCATACCAAGGGTGCGCTGCCTTAAATTCCATGTGATGCGTCCCATTATAAATCACCTCTTCGCATTCGAGGATCGATCGCTTTATATAGGATGTCTGCAATTGAATTACCAATAAACACGAAAATGGTGCTGCATAAAACAATTCCAAGCAGCAGAGGGACATCACCGCTTAGACCAGCTTGGACAACCGCTTGTCCAAGACCAGGGTAGGAGAATACTTGCTCCGCGAGAACCGCCCCTCCAAACAGTTCACCGAATGATGCAAAGTGGACGGATATAGCAGGGAGGGATATATTGCGCAACCCATGATTCCAGAGTAATGTAAAACCGAGTTCACCTTTTGCTTTGGCAAACCGGACATACTCACTATTCAATACTTCTATAAGCTTCTGTCTTGTATGTAGTGCAATATGAGGCACTCCGACAATGCTTAAAGTCAATACAGGTAGAATAAGATGTCTTATTCGCTCCAACAGGCTGACTTCATCCGCTAATATTCCAGCAGGTGTGCTGAGTCCGATTGGCAACCAGCCTAACCATACGGAAAACAATATTAATAGCACTAACCCGAGCCAAAATGCAGGGGTAGATGCCAACGTGAAGCAGTAGCCTTTGATTATTTTATCGATCCAAGTTCCTTCTTTCATTCCAGCAATGATACCTAGTAAAAAGCCAAAAAGACCTGAAAGTACCCAGGCTAAGCTCATTAATGCCAGCGAAGCGACAAAACGTTCAGCGATTATTGAGGATACAGGACTGCGATAAATCAATGATGTACCCATGTCCCCTTGTAAAAGATTCTTCCCCCAATGGAGGAATCGCTGCACAGGTGGTTCATGCAGACCCCAATATTCAGCGATGCTTTGCCGTTGCTCCGGACTGACTCTAGTCATATCTGCTCCAATATAACTTTGGATAGGGTCTACTGGCGAATTGCTGACGAGTATAAATGATAAAATGCTCACAGCGAGGAGTAATACTGCTAGCTTAATTAACTTTCCAATTATATAACGTATTGCTTTTTTAAACCGCAACATCGCCCCTTCTTTCTATTCTTGTTCTTTCCAACGCCATTCTTCGATAAAGTCTGTTATCGGCCAGCCATGTCCATGTGGTTGAACTTTTTGTTCACCAATATCAAGTCTTTCATTTACGAGATAATAGTGACTAAGATTGACAAGCCAAGCCCAAGGCGCATCACCGAGAGCCGAGAAACCTGTCTTCCCGTCCCATTGTGCTTTTTTCCAAAGTTCATAAACCTCTTCTTGGGAAGGGGAGTTCAGCGCTTGTTCCATATATTGATCCACTACAGAATTTCCATAATAATTGGCATTGTAGAAACCGATTCCTTTTGTATTACTGCTGTATAAGTTGTACATTTCTAATGGGGAATAACTACCCCAGCCCATCATAACAGGATTGGAATACATTAATCTAGCTAATTCATTCCAGCTATGTCCTTCTGTTTGTATTGCAATACCAAGGGGCTCAATCATATCAGCGACTGCCATGGATAAAGATTGACGGACTTGGTCTCCAGCAGGGTAGAGTAGTTGAAATTCAGCTGTTATTCCATTTTTCTCCCGAATGCCGTTTTGATTGACTATCCATCCTGCTTCGTCGAGGATACGTTTTGCTTCTTCCACTCTTCCATCTTCAAATTTTGTTTCCTCATTCCACCAAGGTAGCTGATCGGCAACCGAATATGCAGGCGTGCCGAATCCTTGCAACACTCCATCTACTAAAGACTGACGATTAACTGCAAGATTGATTGCTTGACGGATTGCGATATCCGCAGTTACATCATTACCAATAGGATAACCTTCTGCTGTCACATCTCCTTCTGGTACATAGGGGAACATAATTCCACGGTTGTCCACGCTTTCCAGTTCAAGAAGATTCATTCCTTCGACTTCTTCTTCAATCCATAAAGTTGTGACGGAAGCTACATCAACTTCACCTGCTTTCGCGGCCGCAAAGGCAGTATCTTCATTTAAAAATAAGAATGTCAGCTTTTTAAAATATGGTTTCTTTCCATAATAATATGGATTCTCGGTAACGATAATTTGCTGTCCCTTGTCCCATTGCTCCAACTGATAAGGTCCAGAACCAATCGGATTTTCATTATACTGCTTGTCATAGGCATGTTCTGGAACAATTCCTGTTGTTACGAGCAAATCAATGAAAGCAGATTGTGGCTCTTTTAAGTTAAATTGAACTGTATATTCATCAGTTGCTTCAATACTTTCCAAATTACTAAGGTCGATGACTGAACCGCTCACTTTTGCTGTTTCAAAAGTGAAAACAACATCATCAGCAGTTAACGCTTCTCCATCTGAGAATTTGACATCTTTCCGTATATCAACCGTCCACGTTAATCCATCATCACTGACATCATAGTTTTCTGCCAAGTCATAAGTTATGTTAAAGTCAGGATCGTGTTGTAATAAGGTGCTTTGAAATAACGGTGAACCGTAGCGTCCCCAACCTGTCGTTGGATCAAACCCTTCTTCTGGTTCAGAACCTACTGCTAAAACTAATTCCTCTCTATCGGTGTTCTTTTGGTCTCTTTGTTTTGTTTCGCCCCCACCACATGCTGCAAGTAATAATAAAAATATTAATGAACAAATGATGGAAATATATAATTTAGATTTCATCGGTTATATTCCGTTCCTTCCATATACAATATCTTCGACGTTCGTACTGTCCTTGTGCTATACAAACAATTGAGAAATAACACTCATCAATTTTTCCGTCCAGCTACTATTATAACAGGTGAATCAATAAAAATAGAGTTCCATTCAAAGTTGGAACTCTATTTCTATATAGTATATTCGTCATTTAATTGTATGAAAAGATTCAACTCTCACCAAAAATGGGCCAGTGATTTACTTCCGCAACTTCCCTCATTTTGTTTTTCGGATTAACAATGATTGGCTTGTCGACGAAATAGAGCAGGGGAATATCACTTTCACTATCGGCGTATGCCCAGATTTCCAACTGTTCGGGATCTAACTCTCTTACTTTTAGCCAGTTGGTTATTGCTTGTACTTTTCCTTCGCCGTTTACGACGGGTCCTGTAGCTCCTGTACATTTTCCTTTTTCATCATAAAGCAATTCGGTTCCGATGGTTGTAACTGTAAGACCCAGCTCTTCAATCAATGCATCCAAAAATGGTTTCAAGGCGCCTGAAAGGATAATGACTTCGTCGCCATGTTTCTGGTGTTCTTTAATTTTATTGACAAGAGATTGGTTGATTTGACCTTTTCCACCCTGAATTAAATGATCAAAAAATGAGGCGAGTTCGTCCTCGGATTTGCCTTTAAATGTCTTCGCGAAGGCTTTGAAAAAATGAATGCGGAGAGCATGCTTCCCTTTGGTCACTCCTAAAAACAGGGCCTGTAACGTACCAAGAAAAATGGTTGTCCAACTTTGGAGGCCAAATTCCTTCTTACCCGCCTGAAACATCAGCTTAAATGAATCTCCTTCAAACAATGTGCCATCAAATTCAACTGTAATGAGCCGCAAACTGTTTCCTCCTTTACTTCCTTCAATGCCGAATCTATAAAATGGAAAAAAATGATGATATTTGAATTATCTTAATTTTACACGTTAAAAAGGAAATTGCAAAGAAATATAGAATAGTGTATATATGCATCTTTGTAATCGCTTACATAAATGAGGGAGTGAAATTTTGCTGATCCCTATATGCATGCTTTTAAAGATGCAAAAGTAGAATAGATTAGGAGGTTATGTTCATGGAAGAGAAAGTTCTAAAGAATTTTATCAATGGGGAATGGATTGAAGTCAATGAACAAACAGCTGTCTATAATCCTGCGACTGGAGAAGAAATTGTGCATGTGCCTTTGTCTGGAAAAGAAGAGGTAGATCGAGCTGTAGAAGCCGCAAAGCTTGCTCAAAAAGAGTGGGCGCTCGTGCCAGCTCCTCAGCGGGCCGAAGTGTTATATCGAGTAGGAACTTTGATGAAGGAAAAGAAAGAATACTTATCTAAATTGCTGACGATGGAAAATGGCAAGGTGCTGGAAGAGGCAAGAGGAGAAGTTCAAGAAGGAATTGATATGGCCTATTATATGGCTGGCGAGGGCAGACGATTATTTGGCCAGACGACACCAGCCGAATTACGGGATAAATTTGCTATGAGCCAACGTGCACCAATTGGTGTAGTGGGCATTATAACACCTTGGAACTTTCCAATCGCGATTGCAACGTGGAAGTCATTTCCAGCGATTGTAGCGGGTAATGCGGTCATATGGAAGCCGGCTACGGAAACTCCAATAATGGCGTACGAGCTTGCGAAAATCTTTGAAGAAGCCGGCTTGCCGAAGGGAGTCATCAATGTCGTCTTTGGTTCGGGAAATACAGTTGGTGATGCGATGGTCTATCATGACGATATTCGCGTGATATCCTTCACTGGATCGAACGATGTTGGAAGAGAAATAGCAGCAGCTTGTGGGAAACAGTTGAAAAAAGTCTCCTTGGAGATGGGTGGAAAGAATGCCGTCATCGTAATGGATGATGCAGATCTGGATTTAGCTGTTGAAGGGATTATTTGGAGTGCCTTTGGTACGAGCGGGCAGCGTTGTACAGCTTGCAGCCGGGTCATTGTCCATGAATCCGTAAAAGAAGAGCTGGAAGGACGCTTGCTTGAAGCGATGCAGGACCTGAAAATCGGGGATGGACTGAAGGATGGAATTCGGGTTGGACCTATTATTAATCAAGCGGGTCTGGAAAAGATTGAACGCTATATTGAAATCGGAAAAGAGGAAGGTGCGAAATTACTGGCTGGTGGAAATGTGCTTGCTGGCGGAGATTTTGATAAAGGGTACTATTTTGCACCGACACTGTTTACCGATGCAACAAGTACGATGCGGATTGCTCAAGAGGAGATATTTGGTCCTGTCGTGTCCTTGATTCCAGTAAAAACATTCGAGGAAGCGATTGAAGTGAATAACAGTGTTACTTACGGTTTATCGAGCTCGATATTCACACGAGATGTGAATCGTGTCTTTAAAGCACAGCGAGATTTGGACACTGGAATCGTTTATGTGAATGCCGGTACTACCGGAGCGGAAATCCATTTGCCGTTTGGAGGAACGAAAGGTACCGGAAATGGCCACAGAGATTCTGGGGTGCAGGCTTTGGACGTGTTCACGGAATGGAAAGCGGTGTACGTGGATTTCAGTGGGAAATTACAGCGTGCCCAAATTGATGTGGAAGAATGATTTAACCAACACTACTGATGCAGGGGGAATGCATATGAAAATAGGAGTATTAGGCGCAGGATTAATGGGTAAGGAAGCGGCAAGGGATTTAGCGCAGCAAGAACAAGTTTTGCAGGTAGGCATTGCGGATGTGGATCGCAAAAAGCTGGAAGCGGCAGAAGAGGCAATCGACTCGGAGAAACTCACTGCCTATATAGTGGACGCAAGTAATCAAGAGGAACTTGAGGAATATATCGGGAAATTTGATGTAGTCATTAATGCGCTATTTTATACATTTAATGAAATCGTGGCAAGAACCGGGATTCAAGTAGGAACACATGTCGTAGATTTAGGTGGACATATCGGGGGGATGACAGACCGAGTGTTAACTTTACATGATGAAGCCAAAGAAAAAGGGGTAACCATTATCCCAGACTTGGGTGTGGCGCCAGGTATGATTAATATCTTATCAGGGTATGGCGCAAGCAAATTGGATGAGGTGGAAGAGATTCGTTTGTATGTTGGCGGTATCCCAGTTCGACCGGAACCACCTCTTGGCTATAATCATGTGTTTTCAATGGAAGGTGTCTTTGATCACTACACGGATCCTTCCGTTGTTATCCGAAATGGGAAAAAAACAACGGTCCCATCTCTATCCGAAGTTGAGGAAATTTATTTTGATAAATTCGCACCGCTGGAGGCCTTCCATACATCTGGAGGCACATCCACGTTGACGAAATCCTTCCCAAATGTGCAAACACTAGAATATAAGACAATTCGTTACCCGGGACATGCTGAAAAGTTTAAATTGCTGGTTGATCTAAATCTCACTAAACTAGATTATGAAGTCGAGGTGGGAGGAACAAAGGTCAGCCCACGCCAAGTATTGTTGAAAACCCTTGACCCAATTGTAGAATTAGGAGATAAAGATGATGCCGTGTTACTCCGGGTAATCGTTTCTGGAGATAAGGCGGGCCAAGCGAAGACGTATGAATATGAAATGCAGACATTCAAAGATAGAGAGAAAAATATAACTGCCATGGCAAGAGTGACTGCCAGTACAATATCAATCGTTGCTCAGTTGATCGGTAAAGGTTTAATAAAGGATAAAGGGGTCTATCCACCTGAGTTCGGAGTACCAGGTGAAATATATATTGAGGAATTGGCAAAGAGGGGAATTGAGATCAAGGAAACTGTATTATAAACATTAAAAGAACTACCCGAGAGAAAAAATCCACTCGGGTAGTTTTTATTGAGGTTTATTAAAGGAAGGCCGATTAGTGGCAATGCCTTGTCACTGAACGTATGCTTCCGTTAGAGTCTTTATTTGGCTGCTTTTTGCAGTTTGTTGATCATTTTGAGTGATTTTCCAGTTCCAATGGCGACAGCTTCCTGTGGGTTAGGTGCCATATGGACTGGTACACTTAATTCGTTGGATAGCCATTCCTTCATCCCTTGAAGTAATGAACCCCCACCTGTCAAAACAACCCCATGGTCTACAATATCTCCACTAAGCTCAGGCGGACAGTTTTCAAGTGTTGCTTTTACAGCATCAAGGATTTTTACTAGTGGTTCTTTAATTGCTTCATAGATTTCTTTTGATGAGATTTCAATGGTATCCGGTAAGCCTGTAACCATGTCACGTCCTCGCACACTCATTGTTACTTCATCGTGATTTGGATGGGCAAAGCCAATTTCCATTTTGATGTTTTCCGCTGTACGTTCTCCGATTAATACATTATATGTTTTACGGATGTAGCTGATAATTTCTTCATCTAAGCTGTCTCCACCAACACGTATGGAGTTAGAGGATACGACCCCGCCAAAGGAAATGATCCCAACTTCTGATGTTCCTCCACCAATATCTACAACAACACTTGCGAGTGGTTCATCAACTGGCAGATCTGCTCCGATTGCAGCTGCGACAGGTTCTTCAATTAAATGAACAGTTTTGGCGCCAAAACTTGCAACTGCATTGTGAATGGCACGTCTTTCCACTTCGGTACTTCCAGCAGGTGTACAAACGACAACAGTAGGCTTACGCATGGAAACGCCAATTTTTTTACTTACTTTCTTCAATAATACTTTCAGCATTTGTGCAGTCACATTATAGTCTGCGATTACCCCATCCTTGAGCGGTCGGATCGGTATAATATTTTTCGGTGTTTTACCAATCATTTCTTTAGCTTCCGTGCCGACTGCAACGACATCTTTTGTGTTTACGTCGATCGCCACAACAGATGGTTCATTCAATACAATTCCTTTTGACTTTGAATAAATGAGAATATTAGCTGTTCCTAAGTCTATTCCAATCTCTGCATTTGAAAACATGATTAATCCTCCAATAATAGTTTTTCATCTATTTATTTTAATTCAGTTTGTTCAATTGGTAGTTTTCCTACTTTCTATATAACACCGTGCAAATTTTGTCGAAATCCCTCTGTTTAAATTAGAGAGGAATGAACTCTAATCGGCTCTAAAATTATATACTACCTCTCTTTAACGTAAGACATGTAAGGGGGTGAAATCAAGTAACATTTCAATTACAAATTTGTCTTTTTGTAATAAAAAATCACAGTTCTTGTAACAAAACGGAGAACCTTGTATGTTGTCAAGTCTAATTTGTTAGTAAAAGCTACCATAAATCATAGTTTTTTCCCTATATTAGATTTTTATACCAAGTGGAGGTTTGTGATTACATAAAGGTTTCTCCAAAAACGTTCTGAATTTAAACTAAAAGAATAGGAGTATGGAAATCTATGGTTGAATTATTACAAAAAAGTCGTGCTATGATGATTCTGCAAGCAAGACAGCACAAAAAAACACAAATTAAGGAGATGTAAAATATGCTTCGTAAAATAACGGTTATTGCTGCTTCAGCAGTTGTATTTTCATTTGGAGGTGCATTTTCAGCTTCTGCGGATGCTGCACCAGTTGAAAAGGACCTTTCATATAAAGTCTACTATTCTATTAATGGGGAATCAGGAATGCTATCTCAAGAAGATGCTTCTAACCTATTAAAGAAAGGTCTAGAAACTATTCAATCGAAGTTCTTAACAAACTTTGATTTAGAACAACTTCAAAAGCTGATCCCAGCTGAACAAAAAGCTGATCAGAAAGAAGTAGAAAAGAAAGCACCAGTTAAGAAAGAACAACCAAAACAAGAAGTTAAACAACCAGCACCAGAGAAACAACAGCCAGTAGAGAAAAAAGAAGAAGTTAAGCAACCAGCACCACAAGTACCAGCAAAAGAAGAAACTAAAGCACCTGCAGCACAGCCGCAGCAACAAACACAGCAACCAGCTGAAAAAGTAGAACAACCACAACAGCAACAAAGCGCACTTAGCCAATTTGAAGTACAAGTGGTGGAACTTACTAACCAAGAACGTGCAAAACAAGGTCTAGCACCTTTACAAATTGACGAAAACCTGAGCAAAGTTGCTCGTGAAAAATCTAGAGATATGGCTACAACTGGTTACTTTGACCATAATAGCCCACAGTACGGCTCACCATTTGATATGATGAAGAGCTTCGGTATTGACTACCGTACAGCTGGAGAAAACATCGCAAAAGGTCAACGTACTCCGGAAGAGGTTGTAAATGCTTGGATGAACAGCCCAGGACACCGTGCAAATATCATGAACGGTGAATTTACACACATCGGTGTAGGTTTTGTGGAAAATGGTAACCACTGGACACAAATGTTTATTGGAAAATAAAAACAAAAGCGGAAGCGACCGATTAGGGACAGCCGAACTGGAATGCGGTGCAGGAAGATAAAGGAAACACGGTGAGGTGACGAACCGATGTTGACTTATCGACCGGAAGCGCATGAAGTTCGGGCGGTCCCTGGTCGCTGCAGCTAGACGACATAATAGAGAAAGCGCAAGACGCTTGAGTTGAATAAATATATGATCGAAGAGTAGGAGGCTAGATTCTAGCCTCCTATTTCTTTGCCTAAATAGAGATTAGCTTGCTACAATGGAAGTAAATTTGCCCTTCGAATCCAATAATATGACATATTCCTGCTTAAAAGGGGCGGGACAAATAATGTAATTTTGAATCATACTATTGGATAAAAGGTGGTACGATTCATATAATATCCGGAACACGTTAGATTTTCTACAATTTTGTCTGTTTATGGAGACTTTTTATACATACAATGCGTAAACTATGGTGAGAGGTGATTTGAATGGTACAGGGTTCAACTAACTTAAATACAGAGCTCACTCAGGAATGGCTACAAAATTATGTGGATGACTGGGTAAGATTTTATCGTAAGCATACTGTCGATGGTGAACTCGCTTCTTATATCCCGCAATTGACTAAAGCTGATCCCAATGCACTTGGGGTCATTATTATGGGGAATAATGGGATGACAATCAAGTCTGGAGACGTGGATGCTACGTTCTCCATTCAAAGTATATCCAAGGTATTTGCTTTTATTGTTGCTTGTATGGACCGAGGTGTTTCTTATGTGCTGAATCGAGTAGATGTGGAACCTACAGGACATGCATTTAATTCAATCATCCATCTTGAAATGAGAAAAATTGAAAAACCATTCAATCCATTAATCAATGCAGGGGCAATCACAGTGACATCAATGCTACAAGGACGAACATCAGATGAAAAGCTTGAAGGGATTTTTCAACTGTTGGAAAAAATCCTCGGGCGTCGCCCAGAGTTGGATGTGGACGTTTATGAGTCTGAAAGAGAATCCTCCATCCGAAATCGGGGCATTGGATACTTCCTGTTAGAGGCTGGAGTATTGGAATCTGATTTAGGGATAACTTTAGAGACTTATTTCAAACAATGTTCGATTAAAATCACAGTGGAAGACCTTGCTAAGTTAGGTTTAATCCTAGCGAACGATGGAATGGATAAAACTACTGGTGAGGAAATCATTCCTAGACAAATTGCCCGCCTAGCTAAAGTATTGATGCTTACTTGTGGAATGTACGATGCTTCGGGTAAATTCGCGGCCTACGTTGGCGTCCCAGCCAAAAGTGGTGTAGCTGGGGGGATTATGGCTTCTGTTCCACCACGTATTAGAGAAGAAGTGCTGCCGTTTATGGATGGCTGTGGAGTTGGAGTATATGGTCCAGCTCTAGACGAACAAGGTAACAGTGTTGCAGGAACCCGATTATTACGACATATAGCAAGTCATTGGGATTTCAGTATTTTTTAGGGAGGGTCATCACATGTGTGGAAGATATACGTTGCTTGGGGATCAATTAGAACTTTTGGATGAGTTTGATTTGGAGGAACCAATCGATGACTTTCATCAAAGTTATAATGTAGCGCCAGGACAAAATGTACTCGCAATTATTCATGATGGCAAGAAAAAACGTGCCGGATATTTACGTTGGGGGTTGGTCCCTTCTTGGTCGAATGACCCTAAAATCGGTTATAAAATGATCAATGCGAGAAGTGAAACAGCAGACGTCAAACCGAGTTTTAAACAACTTATGGCGAGGAAACGTTGCCTTATTGTGGCAGACAGCTTTTATGAATGGCAGCAAAAAGAAGGAGAGAAGATACCGCAACGCATTTCTGTAGAGGGAAGAAAGTTTTTTGCTTTTGCTGGTTTATGGGACAAGTGGACTCAAGGAGAAGAGACATTATTTACCTGTACGATTTTAACGAAGGATTCTCATGGATTCATGCAAGATATCCATCATCGGATGCCGATTATCCTGCCAAAAGGCGAGGAAGATCGATGGATTGATCCAAGGGAATATAAACCAGTTCAAGCGAAGCAATTACTTCACAGCTTTTCTGATCCATCCTTCACAGCGTATCCCGTATCTACTTATGTGAATACCGCGAAAAATAACGATGAGCAGTGTATCGCTCCTATTGCTTAACTAAAAAGTATTGCATAAATCAGTTTGAACCATAATGGAGGGATAGTGCGGTGAAGGGGAACATTGATAAAACTGTATTCGCATTGACTTTTCTTATCCTCGCCAGTTGCAGTAGTAGTGGTAATGCCGTGGCAGAAGATCATTCCATCCTTTTGAAAAATGAAGCCGAGGAAGATAAGGGTCTTCTAACCGAAGAGAATTCGAGTTTTGATGAAATTGAAATAGAGGAGAGCATTCTTAAAACGCTTGCTTCTGAAGAGTCTGTAGTAGAAGATGAGTATCAGAAGAATGCTGTAGATAGGCTAAATGAGGAAGAAGTGGATTTATTATCAACTTATAGTAGTGAACAGATCGAATATGCTAGGGTCTGGTTGCAACTTGGACCAAACCAAGAAATAGATGAATTGTATGTTACACATATTCCTGAGGGAGAAGCCGTGAACCCGAATGCGGAATCAAGTGCAACATACACAGAAGAAGTTGTCCAGTTGACAGGTTCCCGGTTAGTGGAGGGTTCTGTTACATATAGTAGTAACGGTGATGGTACAATCAATGTTTATTTTGTTCCCAGCCACTGGGAAACAAATACTCCAGAGGGTTTTACGGATGAGGATTTAAGGATTTTTACGGAATCCATTGTTAATAACACGGATTTAGTATATATTGAGCCAGGACATGACGATGAGGTCATTTCCTTGATTAAAAAAATAAGAAATTGAAAGAGGAACAGTTCAAAGATGAATTGGTCCTCTTTCAATTATACATATTATGAGGCTTTCGCTCGTTTTTCAGCTTCTTTTTCTTCTTTTGCGACTTTCAAGAATCGTTTCGTCTCATAAGCTACAACTCCGGATAGTCCGAGTAGTCCAATTAAGTTCGGTATTGCCATGAGTGCGTTAAATATGTCTGCAAACAACCAGACAATATCAATGACTGTAACTGCACCTACAAATACAACTGCAACCCAAACGAAACGATAAATAGAAACGGCTTTCGGACTCTTAAACAAGTAGTTAAAGCATTTCTCACCATAATATGACCAACCGATGAGTGTAGAGTATGCAAATAGAATCGTAGCGATACTTACGATATAGATTCCTGGCGTGCCAAGGAATGTACCAAAGGATTCCCCTGTCAATGCTCCACCTGCTATACCAGTTTGATGAAGGTCAGCCATAACGATAGTGATTCCAGTTATACTACAAACAATAATGGTATCGATAAATACCTGTGTCATAGAAACAAGACCTTGTCTTCCCGGATAGTCTGTTTTTGCAGCAGCCGCTGCGATTGGAGCAGAACCAAGTCCAGCTTCGTTCGAGAAGATTCCTCGGGCGACCCCATAGCGGATTACTGTACCTAAGATACCCCCACCAACAGCTTCAGCAGTAAAAGCATCTGTAAGAATGGTGCTTACTGTAGTTGGAACGAGATCAAAATTTAAAATCATAATAATTAGTCCACCTGCTAAATAAAAAACAGCCATTATAGGTACAAAGAAAGCGGTTACACGACCGATGCTTTTAATACCCCCGAGAATGACGATAGCAGTTATAATAGTTAAGATAATACCAGTTACCCATCCAGGAATGCTAAACGAGTTTTCCGCAGCAGCTGCCACGGCATTTGTTTGTACCATATTTCCAATTCCAAATGCGGCAATCGAACCAAAAATCGCAAATAGAATAGCCAGCCATTTTGCATTCAGGCCACGCTCCAGGTAGTACATCGGACCACCAGCCATCTCTCCTCGAGCGTCTTTTACCCGATATTTTACTGCAAGTACCGCTTCAGCGTACTTGGTTGCCATTCCGAATACAGCCATAATCCACATCCAAAAAACAGCACCAGGTCCTCCAGCAATAACGGCGGTAGCCACCCCGACAATATTACCTGTTCCAATTGTAGCTGACATCTGAGTGGTCAAAGCTTCGTAATGGGAGATGTCCCCTTCTGATAACTTATCTTGTTTTTTCCGGCTGAATGCGTTTATAAGTGCGGTCGGTAGTGCGAAAATCTGCACAAATCCAAGTCTGAGTGTTAAATAGATCCCGGTTCCTACAATTAGTACAAGCAGGGGAGGGCCCCAGACAAATCCACTGACCTTCTCTAAAAATTCTATCATCCTTTCATCCTCCTTTTTTCAAATAGATTTATACTATATAATATTCCGAATTTTTCACAATAAGTCAAGCTTTTTTTACAAAATACAAAAATCATCTTAATAAGATTACAAAAGTAAAGGAAGGTTAAAGATAAATAGACAAAATTCTACAGCTTTCTTTGCTTCTTATTATGTAATTTGCTTATAATATAAGAAAGTGAATGAACAAGGCATGATAATCTAGCGTAATGGTAAAGGAGAGAAGAACATGGGACAAAGGAAATTGATTTTCGGCATGGTAGCTGGTGCGTTACTCGGTGCACTCGCGATGCAGTATGACAAAGAAACACGCAGTTATACCAAAGAGTGTTTAAACAAATTGAAAGATAATTCCAGTGAATTACTTAGCAACCCAACGGAAACCGTCCATAAGCTACGTGAGTCATTTGACAGAGTTAATCAAAACTTCACGGTTGGAGCGGAAAACACAATTAATGCATTAGAACAAGTTGAAACCACACTCGATCGTTTAATGAATAAAAATTAAGACTGAAGAATAAAATAGCACAAAAGATATGCCCCATCTCAAGGTTTTGCGATGGGGCATGTTTATGGATGGTGTGGGAGGAACAAATGTTGAAAAAACTGATTCCAGCTACAATAGAATTTTATGAACGTATGGAAAAAGTAGATGTATTTGGTTTGGCTGCACAATTAGCTTATTTCTTTCTTCTCTCACTCTTTCCGTTTTTATTATTCTTAGTTAATTTAGTCGGATTTTTTCCTTTGGACGAAGATATGATTCTACAGTTGATCGTCGATTATGCGCCTCCTCAGGTGTACCATTTAATTGAATCCAATCTGTTAACCCTCATCCACACCCATAATGGTGGATTACTTTCCATCGGTATCATAGGAACACTATGGGCAGCTTCTAATGGAGTCAACGCAGTCACGAAAGCATTGAACCGAGCGTACGGCATAAGACCAAAGCGTATATTTATTGTGTATCGTTTCTTATCAATTCTGCTTACCATCGGGATGTTTTTAGTCGTCATTGTCGCATTATTGCTTCCGGTTTCAGGGAGAATGATTGGAGAGTATTTTTTCTCATTCTTCGGATCTTCCCATGAGTTTCTTCAAATATGGGAGACTTTCCGCTGGGTTACATCTTCCATTATTTTCTTTATTGCCCTTCTCGCGCTTTATAAGCTGGCTCCCCACCGAAGAGTATATTTCAGGAATGTAGTCTGGGGTGCATTATTTTCTACCTTTGGTTTTCAATTAGTTTCTTGGGTATTTTCATTTTACGTAAGCAGTTTGAGAAATTACTCCACAATGTATGGCAGTCTCGGGGCGGTTATAGTATTAATGGTTTGGTTTTATTTGTTTGGCATAATCGTCCTTCTCGGTGGAGTGTTAAACGCATACCTTCATGAACGTACAATAAGAAAAAATTTCAATGGGAATGGCGGTGCCAAGTGAGGTGCGGCCTTTTTCGTGCACAAATAAAATTAATCTCTCATCCTTTAAAGTATAGTGAAATCATTATCTAAATTTACTTCATGAACTTGTTGTATGAGAAGGGTATATTTTTTCATGAAGCGAAAAAACTATAGACAAAAGAAAGGATGGAGGCTTATGAAATTAAAGAGATTGTCTGCTCTGATGCTTACTTTATACATCCTACTTGTTTTTCCGCTTTTTGCTTCAGCAGAAGAGAAGAAGGATACAACCGATAGTTTCAAACTGCCAAGTCATGTATTGGATATATCTAAGGAAAACACGGCACAAAATGACAGTTCTGATCGTCAATCTGTTGAACCTAGTAATGAAACAAAGGAATTATTGGAAAGCACCTCCGTTCCAATTGATAATTCTGATTTGATTCAGCAATTGAATGAAACAACGATCAAACCGTCGCCGATCGGGATTGGCTATCGGGCAGAGATTTTTCTCGGGCGCTGGCCGCTTCATTATGAATCAGAGGAAACATCTGTGAATTGGGAGTATCAGCAGATCAATAAGAATGAATTGAAAAATAGCGGAGATACCCAACAACAATTGAACTATATCCAACAAGAGAATAAAGAAATAAGAGGAATGCTCACAAACAAAATTGCCAATTCAGAAACAGTTAGAAAAATGATGCTGAATAAGACAGAAGAAAAGACAAAACTGCCACTTGCTTATGAAGTGACGATTGGCAGGAATACGAAAACGGCTCACTCTTACCCCGTCCCCCCTGAACAGACCGGTACATTGGAAGCATATGCACCAGCAATCAATGAAAAAGGCAAAGTAACGTTTGGGGAGGTATATATTGAACTGAAGGGAACGAAAAAACAACTTGTAATTAAAAATGTGACGAAGCAAGGAGTAGGAGCTTGGCTTCCAATCCAAGACCATGTTTCCTATTCATTCAAGGTAAAGTAGAGAGAATTAAGATCCAGAAAAGATAGTGCTTATACCGCTTCTAGAGGAAGTTAAGCAACTATCTTTTTTGTTATTTTAGCAATTAGGGGTTGAAATTTATCCTTTAATACTTTATTATGATAAAGTGTTAAAGTGAAAAAGATTTAAGGGGGAACTACTTATGGAATGGGTAGTTGTTGTGTCTGTACTTGTTTTGACCATTCTAAGCTTGTTACGGTTGAACGTTATATTGGCAATCATTGCTGCTGCGATTGTTGCTGGATTAATGTCTGGGCTGTCATTCGGTGATTCCATCAATCTGTTAGTAAGTGGAATGGGTGGCCAGGCAAATACAGCTTTAAGTTATATTTTACTCGGAGCCTTTGCTATTTCTATTAGCTATACTGGAATTGTCGGTTTTCTAGTTGATTTTCTAATCAAGAAATTAGGTGGCCGACGAACAACGATTGTTCTTGTTATTGCTGGGATTGCTTGTTTATCGCAAAATGCGATTCCTGTGCATATAGCATTTATACCTATTTTGATACCACCGTTATTAAAGTTGTTTAATTCCATGCGAATTGACCGCCGTGCAGTTGCTTCGGCATTAACTTTTGGACTGAAGGCACCGTATGTGATGTTGCCACTTGGATTTGGGTTCATCTACCACGGTATCATAGTAGATGGCTTAGCGGAAAATGGCATTGAATTGTCTGTATGGGATACAGCGCTTGCCATGTTGATGCCAGGACTGGGAATGGTAGTCGGACTGTTGGTTGCTGTTTTTATCACTTACCGGAAAGAACGCGATCCGATTATCGGTTCAGGTGGAAGTGGTACGATTAAAGTTCGTGAAGAAGCAGAGGTTGACTTGACCTTTAATTCCAAACACTTGTTAACCTTGGTAGCTATTGTTGGTGCGTTGATTGTACAAATTATATCCGAAAACTTAATCCTTGGTGCTTTAACAGGTCTCGTCCTCATGCTTGCATTTTTTGTAATTCCTTACAAATCATTGGATAAAGTGATGGCAGACGGTATCGGTTTAATGGGTGCCATTGCTTTCATTATGCTTGTTGCCTCAGGATATGGTAATGTATTACGTGAAACTGGAGCGGTTGATGCGTTGGTGGAGGCCTCTGCAGGTTTTATCGGAGATAGCAATCAGGCAGTTATAGCATTTATACTATTAATAGTCGGATTGCTTATTACAATGGGGATTGGTTCTTCATTTGGAACCGTACCGATTATTGTTGCACTATATGTTCCAATTTGTGTTGCAGCTGGATTTTCACCAATGGCGATTGCTTGCTTAATCGGTACAGCGGGTGCATTAGGTGATGCTGGTTCACCGGCTTCGGACAGTACATTAGGTCCGACATCTGGCTTAAATGCTGATGGTAATCATAACCATATTTGGGATACAGTAGTACCTTCATTTATCCATTATAATATTCCACTCATTATCTTTGGTTGGATTGCAGCACTTATTTTATAAAACAATTACATCACTTAGGCTTCGGAGACGTTAGCCTAGGTGATTTTTTTCGTTTGCGTTCTTTGTGCTTGGAATAGATTTCATTTGCCCGGTTAAGCTATGGAAAAAGGATGTTGATGATGAAACATTTTGTAGTAGGAAGTCTTATACTCCTTACCTTCTTCTTGTTCCATGTTGATGTGGATGCAAGAGGCTTTGGCTGGGGTTATAAAAAAAGCACAAATGGTGAAGTTCCTGATATCGGTACGTATGATGAGTTGTTGGAACGTTTTGGTGCCTATTATGCCGACAAATCCGGAGAGAAGAATATTTATTTGACGTTTGATAATGGTTATGAAGAAGGATATACACCGATGATATTAGATGTTCTCAAAAAAGAAAAAGCACCTGCCACTTTTTTTGTGACCGGACATTATGTGGAATCTGAGCCAGAATTGGTTAAGCGGATGGTGGATGAAGGACATATTATCGGCAACCATTCTTATCATCATCCAGATTTTTCGATCCTGACAAAGGAAGCGATGAAAAAGGAATTGGAAGACCTTGCGAAAAAGGTTAGTGAGGTGTCAGACCAGAAGGATTTGAAATACCTCAGGCCTCCGCGAGGAATATTTAATGAGCAGACATTGAAATGGTCAAAGGAATTAGGATATGTCCATATATTTTGGTCGCTGGCATTCAAGGACTGGGAAACAGCCAATCAAAAAGGTTGGCGCTATGCTTATGAAGAAGTGATGAAGCAAGTCCATCCAGGCGCAATTGTTTTGCTGCATACTGTTTCAAAGGATAATGCAGAAGCACTGGAGGCCATCATCAAGGATTTAAAAGCAGAGGGTTATCAATTTAAAAGCTTGGATGAGTTAGTTCTGAGAGATTACATGCCACAGGTGATTTATGGGTATTGAAAAGAGTAGAGAAATCTACNGAAAATAGACTCCCATCCACCTATCCTAATCTGGATAGGTGGATGGCAATCTTCTTCATGTTCTGGCACGCTGCAGTGAGTAATACTTGCTCACTTGCATTGTGCAATCCCCTCAACCTGCAATAGCGAAGCCCATGCAGTTCTTTTGAATCTGCGAAGCTTCGCTCAACCTTTTCCTTTCTGTATTTATAAAGCATCTTTCCTGATGAAGATAGACGGTTTTCTCGTACCTTTTCTTTATGTTCAACCCAAACATGGCGAGTTACTACTTTTTGATGATTTTTTGACCTGGTACATTCTTTTAATAGTGGGCAACCTACACATTGTTTAGGATTGGATTTATACTCTCTAT